>JBKKDD010000038.1:0-6331 GCA_046708705.1 Miltoncostaeaceae bacterium
CAGCACTTCGAGCGTCCTCAAGCTGCGCTTCAACCTCGCAAACCTCGGAGCGCGCGACTCATGGAATCTCTCGGACACTCTCAGCGACACCACGAGGAGCTGGAACATCGTCTGGTATCGGGACCCCACCAACGACGGTGATCTCACCGACGCCGTGGCCTTGACCGATACGGATTCCGACGGGCGCGTCGAAACCGGCTTCATCGAGACGAACAGCACGATGTACCTGGTCGGGGTCTATTCCATCCCGCTGCTCGAGCCCGCGGGGTCGGTGGTTGCGACGCTCACCGCGCAGTCCGTCGCCCAGAGTTCGGTAACTCCGAAGAGCGCATCGATCACCGTCAACGTCATCTCCAGTACGTGCACGGGGTGTACGTACAGGAGCTACTTCTTCCGTAACGGCGCAACCGCGCCCTACACGGCGACCGCGCTTCCGGTGCCGACGGCGAGCCTCGCGGACTACGACACCGACGCTAACCCGGGCCGGACCATCGCTCCGGGCGGGACGATCGAGTGGCGTAAGCAGTACACGACGGGTGGCGTGACCATCGCCTCCGGTCCGATCTACGTGGTGTTGCACGTCGCGGTCGACAACTACGATGTGTCCAAGTTTCCCGCCCTGAGCCTCGACCTCTCCAAGACGACGCCGAGTTCGGGCAACGTTCCGATCGGCAGCTCGGTCGTGTCGCCCGTCCCACACTGCGGTATCGCGTTCTGTGAACTCATGTTCACGGTTCCTCAGACGGGCACGAGCATCGGATCGAACCGCTACCTCGTCGCGAGCCTGACCGTCGTCAACGGTCTGCCGAACAACGACGACGTGTGGTTCGCCTACGACGCGGCGGCAAACCCGTCCCGCATAATCGTCCCGGAGGCCTGATGCGCCGATCGATCTTCACGCGCCACGGCCGCACGGACGAACGAGGTCTGACCCTGGTCGAGCTGCTGGTCGCCGTCGCGCTGCTGTCGGTGATCGGGACGATCTCGGTGGCGGCGTTCATGTCCGGCAATCGGACCTTCGGCTTTACCGATGACGATGTCCGCGGTCAGGCCGACCTCCGGATCGTCACCGATCGCCTGGCTCGGGACCTCCGGGAGGCCCGTGGGATCAACGTGGGGGCGACGGCTAGCGCGCTCACGATCTGGACCGACCTCGACGCGGACTACAAGAAGGAGATCGGCGAGATCATCACCTGGGAGGTCGTCCCCGGCTCGGGGGGGACGAGTCACTTCGATGTGAAGCGATCGGTGGACGACGGCACGAGCGTCGTCGTGGGGCGGGCGGTCATCGACGCATTTGCGTTCTCCTACGCCGACCCCGACACGCCCTCGGCATACCTCGACCTCACCCTGGCGGCCGACAACGCGAAGATCCCCCGAGTCAACACCGTCACGGTGGCGATGACCTACGACGCGATCATCGGGGCGTACCTGGGGGCCAAGGAGACAACCTACAAAATCCGACTGAGGAACGTGCAATGACCGATCGACGCCGGAGCATGCACGTTGGTGCGGAGGATGGCATTGGCTTGATGCTGGTGCTCGGGATCGGAGCGCTCATCATGGTTCTGGGAGCCACTGCCCTCATGTTGTTCAGCTCGGCGTCGACCGGGAGCACTCGTCAGGTGCAGCGCGAAAATGCGGTTCACGTTGCCGAACACGGCGTGGATCGCACGCTGTCGCTGGTCCAGAAGTCTGCCAATCACGATTGGAGCAACCGGACCATCGGGGATCCGGCGATCGACACCACCGTCGAGGTCGATGCCTGGGCATCGGCGCAGCTTGCGGCCGCCTCCCCAACCGAGATCACCACGACCCCCGACGGAGACTATTTCGCGATCAGGCCGTCCGAGCGCAACGTCATCTACACGCGAAGCTGGGCACCGAGCAAGTCCAACCCGAAGTGGTCGCGGACGTTCAAAGTGGAGTACCTCCTGTCCGCGATCAACCCCACGCAGGCGCTGCTCGTCGATGGTGATCTGCAGCTCGGTGGGTCGGCTGGGATCGGCGGCATCGGCGGCCATGTACACGCCAACGGCACTATCGAGTTCTCCGGTTCCGCCAGCGTGACGGGCACCGTCGGCGCCACCGGCGCGATCAACGTCACCGGGTCGCCCAACGCGGGCGGCGGCCTCCTCCCCGGGACGTCCGCGGTCGAGGTCGACTCGCTCAACCCCAGGGACTTCTGGCGTGAAAACCACCTGGCTCCAGGTCTTGCGTGGTACGACCTTTGCGACAACGGGGAGATACGTCTCCCGGACGGTGCCACCCCCTGTACCGGCACGTTGGCACCGGGCTTCGTGCTCGGCAGCGACTACCTGCATTGGTCGTTCAATGCTGTGAGTAAGCTTTGGTTGTACAACAGCGACGACCCCAGCGTCGCGGGCGTGTTCTACGCCTATCGGTCGAACATCAAGGTCACCGGGAGTCCGGGCTCTCCGACCAATCCCTGGAACGCAACGCTGCTGGCCGAGACCGAACCCTCTCCGGCAAACCCGGGGTGCGCGGGCACACGGGGCCATGGCGACATCTCGACCCAGGGATCTCCCTCAATTCGGGCGTATCACGGGAGCGTCGTGTTCATGGCGGGTCGTGACCTGGACGTCGGCGGCACCGTCGGAAACAGCTATGAAGGCGCCTTCGGCGCCGTCGAACAGATCAAGTTCACCGGCAACCCCACGTTCACCGGGTCGGTGCTTGTCGCCGACTATTGCGATACTCCCGGCTCTCCGATCTCACAGAACTACGTGAGCGGGACGATGACCATCGTGTACGACAAGGATCTGGAGATCCCGACGGGCACGGTCATCCGAACCGTGCTCTGGCAGGAGCTGCTCGCGACGTAGGTCCGGCTAGGCCGCCGGATCCGGCGCGGCCCCCAAGGCGTCTGCCAGGGCCTGCGCCGGGTGAACGGTTCGTCTGCCCGGGAGAGTATCGATCTGGTGCCGGCAGGACGTGCCGGAGGCCACGTGCTGATCGCTTGGGTCGCCCGAGTCCGCCATACGCTCGGCGAGGCGGCGCGACAAGTCCGTGTGCCGGTAGCCGAAGGATCCGGCCATACCGCAGCATCCGGCGCCCGATTCTCGGACCTCGAGCGCCGGGATCAGTCGGAGCGCGGCCGCGGCGTCGGATCCAACGCCGAGAGAGCGGGCATGGCAGTGAGGATGGACGGTCGCGATGCCTTTCCTTGGTGTGAGCGACGGAGGCGGAGAACGAACGACCGCCGTCTCGAAGGTCACGCAAGCTGCTGCGACCTGTGCGGCACGGGGATCCGACACCAACGTCTTGGCATCGTCGACCAGCATCGACCAGCAGGACGGTTCGAGGGTCACGATCGGGGTGCCCGTCTCGGCGTGAGGTGCCAGGACGTCCAGGGCGGCGGTGAGCCGCTTGCGCGCAGCTCCCACCAACCCCTGGGACAGCAGGGGGCGCCCGCAGCACCCGGGGTTGACCACCGTGACGTGGGCGCCGCAGGCTTCGAGCACCCGGATCGCCGCGTCGCCGATCTCCGGGTGGAGGAACCTCGTGAAGGTGTCGGCCATCAAGACAACGGGGTTCCCGGCGGTGCGTGCCACGGTCGGGCGCCATTCGCTTACGGGGTTCGGCAGCCGACGCCCGATGCGCCGGCCGGCGAGTGCCCCGCCGAGGCGGGCCAGCTTGGGAACGCGGCTGCCGAGGGCCAGCAACCCATGTGCGTGACCGAACATGAGGGCGGCCAGCGGGACGCCACGCTCCCGATAGCGGTGCGCGAGCGCCTCGACTTTGAGCCGAGCCATGTCGACCTGGGCGGGGCACTCGCTCTTGCACGCCTTGCATCCGAGGCACAGCTCGAGGGCCTCGTGGAGTTCGTCGTTCGCCAACCCACCCTCCAGACGGCCCTCCATCGCTGCACGCAGCAGCACCGCTCGCCCGCGGGTGGAATGCCGTTCGTCGCCCAGCGCCTGGTAGCTGGGACACATGACGCCGTCGGCCTTGCGGCAGGCGCCGTTGTTGGTGCAGGCCTCCGCCGCGCGGGCCAGGCCGCCCTCGGCGGCGAAGCTCATCGCGGTGCGGTGGGCGGCGAGCGGCGGCGAGGCGACCAGCCGCAGGTGCGCGTCGAGTGGCTCCGGATCGACGATGATGCCGGGGTTCAGCATTCCGGTGGGATCCAGCAGGCGCTTGAGCTCGGCGAACGCCGCGATCGTCCCGGCCGGGTACATCCGGGGGAGGAGCTCGCCGCGCAGCCGCCCGTCGCCGTGCTCGCCCGAGAGCGAGCCGCCGTTGGCGACGACCATGTCGGCGACCGCCTCGCTCACCCGCCGCATCTGCGCCACCGCCCCGTGAATCCGCAGATCCAGCATGGGCCGGATATGCAGGCAGCCCACGCTCGCATGGCCGTACCAGATCGCCTGAAGGCCCTCGCGGTTCAGCAGCATGCGCACCCCCCTGGCGAACCGTGCGAGATTTGCGGGCGGCACCGCCGGATCCTCGATGAACGCCAACGGCTTGGCGTCCCCGGTGCCCAGTCCCATGGCGCGCGCGATGCCCGACCGGCGCACCGCCCACACCGCGGCCTGCTCGGCCGGGTCGCTGACGGTCAACGCCGCGGGATGGGCACCCAGGCGCTCGGCGACGACCTCGGCCGCGCCCTGGTACTCGACGACCAGCAACGCCTTGGCGTCGCCCGCGAACGCCACCAGGGCGGCGGTGGCGGGCGCACGGTTGCGCGGGTCGATCATCGCGCGATCCAACAGCTCCACGGCCGACGGCTCGGTGGGCAGCAGGTCGATCACCGCCTCGAGCGCATCGTCGATCGTGGGGTAGGCGAGGAGGACCAGGCCCCGTGTTGCGGGCCGCTCGACCAGACGCACGGTCGCCGCGGTCATGACAGCGAGCGTTCCCTCCGACCCGCACAGTACCCGCGGCCAGTCGGGGTGCTCGCCCCCGAGCGCATCCAGGTTGTAGCCGCTGACCCGTCGCAACAGGAGCGGGAGGACGCCATGCTCGGCGAGCGCCCGTGCGCGCTCCATCGCCACCGGTGCGGGTTGCCCCTTGGCCAGGTGCGCGCGCGTCCCGTCGGCCAGCACCACATCCATCCCCAGGACGTGGTCGGCGGTCAGTCCGTATGCGATCGAGCGCGCGCCTGCCGAGTTGTTGGCGATCATCCCCCCCAGAGTTGCCCGGCTCGCGGTCGCGACGTCAGGGCCGAACGCCAGACCGTGCCGGGCCGCCGCCGCGTTGAGCTGGTCCAGTACGACTCCGGGGCCGACACGGGCCGTCCGCGCGTCGGGGTCGATGGCGACGGTGCGCAGCCCCGAGCAGTCGACCACCAATCCGGGCCCGACTGCCTGGCCGGCCAAGCTCGTTCCGGCGCCCCGCATCGTCAGCGGCACGGCGTGGTCGCGGCAGGCCGACACCGCGGCCTCCAGGTCGCCCGGCTCGCGCGCGCGTAGGGCCGCGACCGGCAGCCTGCGGTACAGGCTCGCGTCGGTCGCGTACATCTCGCGGGTGCCGGGGTCCGCCCGTACCGCGCCCGCGGCGGTGCGCGTCAGCGTGGCGACCAGGCCCGAGGCATCCATCACCCGATGCTACCCATCTGTCGCCGAACCTTCAGACGTGTAAGAACCCTCGCCAAACTCCAGTACGCCAGATTGTCCGAAGTGGCCTGCCCCATTCCCGATGGGGCGAGCGACGGAAGGACCGGGGGCGCACCGGGTCGGATCAGAGCTTCTTCAGCGCAGGCCTACCGGGCATCCTCGATCGCCCGCTGCTAGCCTCCCGCGTGGAGGTTTTCACCGGCTCCAACCCCTGGAATAAGCGGGGTTGCGGGCTGCTGGCGGTGTGTTATCCTCCGCGGGCTTTGCAGCGCCCGGTGTTCTCCGCGCGGCCACAGGGCCGCGCTTTTTGTGACCGGGACGGATCGACCCCGCAACCCTGACCGTGGGCGGCGCCACCGCCACGGATAAAGCGTCTTGAACAGGAGCCTCTGAGAATGGCCAAAGAGAAGTTCGACAGGTCAAAGCCACACGTGAACGTCGGGACGATCGGTCACGTCGATCATGGCAAGACCACGCTCACGGCCGCGATCACAAAGGTTCTGGCCGAGAAGATCGGTGGCGAGGTCAAGTCGTTCGATCAGATCGACAACGCTCCCGAGGAGCGCGAGCGCGGCATCACGATCGCGACCGCCCACGTCGAGTATCAGACCGCGAACCGCCACTACGCGCACGTCGACTGCCCGGGGCACGCCGACTACATCAAGAACATGATCACCGGCGCCGCGCAGATGGACGGCGCGATCCTGGTGGTCTCGGCCGCCGACGGCCCGATGCCCCAGACGCGTGAGCACATC
>JBKKDD010000039.1:0-8913 GCA_046708705.1 Miltoncostaeaceae bacterium
GGACAGCAGCGCGGCCCGCCGCCCCCGCCCCCCACTCCCGCCGTGAGCTTCCCGACCAGGTCGACTGGGCGCGCCGACAAAGGCGCCGCGGCTGTGACTGCGGCGGGACGGTTCGCGAACGGCGACGTCTGCGCTCGCCGGTCCGCGATCACGAGCGCCGCGACCGCGCCGACCACGAGCACCGCGAGCACGGGGGCCAACACCGTGGCGGGCATCCGGCGGGCGGCGATGTGACGCCGACCGAACCCCGAGAGCGCGAGGGCCGCGATGCCGCCGCCGACGATCCCGCCCAGGTGCCCACCGATCGAGATCCCGGGCAGCGCGAACGTGATCACCAGGTTGATCCCCAGGAACAGCCCCGCATCGCCCAGGATCGTGACGCCGCGCTGGCGCTCAAGCAGGAAGATCGCGGCCATCAGGCCGAACACCCCTCCCGACGCGCCGACCGTCAGGGCGTTGGGGTTCATCAGGAGCGCCCCGGCCGACCCCCACAGCACTGCCGCCGCGTAGATCAGACCGAAGCGCAGTGGTCCGATATAGGACTCGAACCGGCTCCCCAGGATCCACAGCGCGACCATGTTGAAGCCCAGGTGGACGACCCCCGCGTGCAGGAACGCCGACGTCACGATCCGCCACCAGTCCCCCGCCGCCACGTCGGGCCCGAACAAGGCACCGCCGCGTGAGACCTGCCCGTCCAGCCCGCTGCCGACCCCGCCCGGATCCGTGCCGATCTGGGCGACGAACAGCAGGACGTTGATGACGATCAGGGTGACGGTGACATGCGTGCCGCGCCGGGCCGCACGCGGCTTCAGTCGCGCGACCCCCGTCGGCCGCCCCGCGCACTCGGGGCAGCGTACGCCGACCGGCGCCTGAACCATGCACGAGGTGCAGATCGGCCGCTCGCAGACCGAGCACGAGACGAGGGTCTCACGGTCCCGGTGCCGGTAGCAGTGGGCCGTCTCCGGGCTCGTCATCGGCGGCTGCATCTGAGTGTCATCGTATCGCGATCACCCGTCGTCTCGGCCCGGTTCAGTCCGCCTCCGATGCCTCTTCCCATGCGTGCATCAGCCAGGTGAGCTCCTGCTCGAGCGTGACGTGCCGCTCGCCCGCCGCCGCGACCGCCTCCCGGTCGCCGAGCACCTGCGGATCGGCCAGTCGCGCGCCGACCTCACGCAGCTCATCCTCCACCGCGGCGATCCGCACCTCGATCTTCTCGATCTCGCGGAGTCGCCGTCGTGGGGTCCGCGCGGCGGTCGGCACGGGCTCCTTCGCGCGCGGCTTGGGCTTGGCCGCCTCCCGGGTCGGTGGCGCGGGCGGGGGCGCGGCGGCCTCGTCCCGGTGGCGCAGCAGATCCGTGTAGCCGCCGGGCCGGAGCACCACTCCCCCATCCTCGATCGCGAGGGTGTGCGACGCGACCAGATCGATCAGCGCCCGGTCGTGCGAGACCATGATCACCGTGCCGTCGTAGGCCTCGATGGCCTCCTCGAGCGCCTCGCGGCTCTCGATGTCCAGGTGGTTGGTGGGCTCGTCCAACACCAGCAGGTTGCCGCCGTGCGCGATCAGGTGCACCAGCGACAATCGCCGCCGCTCGCCACCGGACAGCATCTCGACCTTGCGGTCGACGACCTCGCCCGAGAACAGAAACCGGCCCAGCAGCGTGCGCGCCTGGGTGTTGGTGAGCGCCGTCCCCGCCAGCACCGTCTCGATGATCGTGCGCTCGGGGCGAAGCTCGTCGGCGTGCTGAGAGAAGTAGCCGACGGCCACGCGATGTCCCAGGCTGACGCGCCCCTTGACGGGACGGCGCGTCCCGATCAGCGTCTCGACCAGGGTGGTCTTGCCCGCCCCGTTGGGACCGACGACCGCGATCCGCTGCCCGCGCTCGACTGCGAAGCCCAGGTCGTGCAGCAGCAGGGCGTCGCCGGCGCCGACGTCCAGGCCGTCGGCCTCCACCACGATGCGCCCCGGCCGCTCGGTCTTGGGGAACCCGAACGCGAGCGAGCGCTCCTTGGTCGGGGGCGGCGCAATGCGCTCGATCCGCCCGAGCTGTTTCTTGCGCGACTGGGCTTGGCGCGCCTTGGTGCCGGCGGACCAGCGCTCGACGAAGCGCTCCAGGCGCGCGATCTCACGGGCCTGTGCCGCAGCCAGCGTCGCCTGGGTGGCGAGCGCCTCGGCCTTGGCCCGGCGAAAGGCCGAGTACCCCATCGGCCACACGCGGCTCTTCTCGGTGTCCAGGTCCAGCACCGTCGTGGTCAAAGACTCAAGGAACCAGCGGTCGTGCGAAACCAGGATGATCGTGGCGTCGACCTCCGACAGGGCGGTCTCGAGCCACTCGACCGACTGAAGATCCAGGTGGTTGGTGGGCTCGTCGAGCAACAACACGTCGGGCCGCGACACCAGCGCTCGCGCCAACGAGGCCCGGGTCAGCTCACCACCCGAGAAGGACCCCAGGGGTCGATCGACCCAGTCGGGCTCGATGCCGAGGCCCCGCTGCACCCGCTCGAGCCACGACTCCCACTCGTACCCGCCGATCCGCTCCAGCTCCTTCTGCGCGCGGTCATAGGCCCCCATCACGTCGGCGCCGTGATCTCCGCTCGCCATGCGCTGCTCCAGGTCGCGCATCGTCGCCTCGATCTGGCGCACCTGTGCCAGCCCCTCCGCCACGTATGCGCCCAGGGTGATGTCGCGCCCAAGGGGCGGTCGCTGGTCGTGCAGCGCGACCACGGCCCCGCGCGGCAGCACGACCTCCCCCACATCCGGCGGGATCTGACCGGCGATGCACCGAAGGAGCGTCGTCTTGCCCACGCCGTTTCGGCCGACGACCGCCATCCGGTCGCCCGGATCGAGGCGCAACGAGACGCCCTCGAAGAGGGTCCTGGCGCCGAACGACTTGCTGAGACCGACGGTGTGCACGACGGGGTAGGGTAGCGGCGATGTCGAGCGATGCCCTCATCACCGATCCGGACGGTGTCGCCGACGTCGTGCGGCGCTGCCGCGCGGCCGGGCGCTTCGCCCTGGATTTCGAGTTCCTGTGGGAGCGCACGTACAAGCCGATCCCCTGCCTGGCGCAGATCGCGACCGACGACGGGGTCGCGCTGATCGACCCGATCGCGGGCGCACCGCTGGAGCCGCTGATCGCGATCGTGGAGGATCCCGCGATCGAGACGGTCATGCACGCCCCGTCGGCCGACCTGACCCTGCTGGCGCTCCACTTCGGCGTGGTCCCCGCGAACCTCGTCGACGTCCAGTTGACCGCCGGGTTCGTCGGCATCGGCGCCGGCCAGAGCCTGGGCACGTTGCTGGACCGCGGCCTCGGCCTCCACCTGGCCAAGGCCGAGAGCTACAGCGACTGGTCCCGGCGGCCGCTGACCGCCGCCCAGGTGGACTACGCCGCCGATGACGTCCGCCACCTGCTGGCGCTACGCGACCGGCTGCAGGAGCGAGCGACCGCACTCGGGCGCTGGAACTGGGTACAGGAGGAGCACCAGTTGCGCTACGGCCCGCAGGCGCGGTACACCACCGATCCCGACGATGCCTGGCGCAAGATCAAAGGCCAGGGGCGCCTGTCGTC
Organism: Miltoncostaeaceae bacterium; assembly: GCA_046708705.1. GTDB lineage: Bacteria > Actinomycetota > Thermoleophilia > Miltoncostaeales > Miltoncostaeaceae > CALMEC01. The sequence continues at coordinate 3,569 of JBKKDD010000039.1, forward strand.
GCGTGAGCGGGCCGTCCTGCGTGAGGTCGCCGCATGGCGGGAGCGCGAGGCGCTGCGGCGTGACCGCCCGCCCGCCTGGCTTCTGCAGGATCGCCTGGCCCTGGACATCGCCAAACGCAAGCCGGCGACCCGCGAGGCCCTCGGGCGCGTCCGCGGACTGGACGAGAAGGTTCGCGACCGCGAGGCGGCCGAGCTGATGGAGGCCGTCGCGAGAGGGGTCAGCGCGCCGCTCGTCGACCTCGCCGAGCCGATGCGCCCGGAGATCGCCCAGCGTCTGGCGGTGCTCGGAGCGATCGGCCAGCTCTTGGTCGCGGTTCGCGCCGACGCAGCCGGCCTGGCCGCCCCGCTCATCGCGACACGCGACGACGTGGAGGCGTTCGTCGCCGCGCACCTGACCGGCGACGGACGGGAGCATCCCCTGGGCAGAGGCTGGCGCAAGGACATGGCCGGCGAGGCCCTGGCCGCACTGGCCGACGGCCGCTTGGCCGTGGCCCCCTCCCCCGATCCCCCCTACCTCGTTGAGATCGACCGATCCGTCTGAGACATCAGCCTGCCCGCTCTCCCGGAGCCACAAGCGGCGCCAGGTCCGCCATCGCCGTGAAGAGCGCAACGCGGGCGATGGACGGAGCGCCCACCGTCAGCGGCACGATGTGATGCTGGGTCTGCGCGACATACCGGCCGGCCCAGCCCCGGTGGCGATCGCCCGTGCGCATGACCAGCGCCTGGATGCTGCGCAGGTTGTCGGTGCGGTCTGCGAGCTTCAGCACATGGGCGGACGGCGGGCCCTCGGCGCCCAGGTGGGCGTAGTAGGCCTCGACCGCCTCCGTCTCGCCGCTCGGCGGCGCGGTCAGCCATTTCACGAGCTCGGCGACCTGTGGCCCGAAGCCCTCCTGCACCTCGGCGAGCGTGGTCGTCGTGTCCTCCACCACGTCGTGCAGCAGCGCGGCCTGGCCCAGCACGGGGGCGTCATGGCCCCACCGGGCGAGCTCGAGGGCAACGCGGACCAAGTGCACCCAGTAGGGCGTTTGGGAGCCACGGCGATGTTGATCGTCGTGGCGCGCCCGGGCGAACGCGAGCGCGCGCCTCAGCGCGATCCGCTCGTCCTGCGGATGGTTGGCGGCGAAATCCACCCAGGCGCGGTCGACGGCCGCCGGGGTGTCGAAGACGGTCGGCCATGCGAGCTCGATCGGCCCGATGGGGGTCAACGCCGCGCTCGCCTCGGCCAGCGTGGGAGGTTGCAGCGGCGACGGGGTCACGATGTCTAGGGTAGCGCTCCAGCACGACGATCACAGCGAGCAGCGCGTCGCAATCGTGGACCTGGGGTCCAACAGCTTCCGGCTCGTGGTGTTCCGCTACCGCCCCGGGCGCACGTTCGCGCTGACCGACGAGATCCGCGAGCCGGTCCGGCTGTCGGCCGGGATGCAGGACGGCGAGATCCAACCCCACGCACTTGAGCGCGCGACGGCGAGCGTGCGGGCCTATGCGGCGTTCTGCCGCGCCACCGGGGTCACGGACGTGGTCGTCGCCGCGACGAGCGCGATCCGCGACGCGACCAACCAGGCACAGGTCCTGGAGGCGTTCGCCGCCGAAGGCATGAACGCGCGCGTCCTCTCCACCGACGAGGAGGCCTATTACGGCTACCTCGGGATCGTCAACAGCATGGCCGTCGACGACGGGTTGTTCGTCGATGTCGGCGGCGGCAGCGCCCAGGTGGGCCGCATCACGCGACGGATGCTGGAGCGGACGCTGAGCGCGCCGATCGGCGCGGTCCGGATGACCGAGACGTTCATGCCGTCCGCCCGCACCAAACGCAGCGAGATCCGGGCGTTGCAACGCCATGTCGGCGATGTGCTCGACACGGCCGGCTGGTTCGCCGGTGGCGGCCTGCCGCTGATCGGCACCGGCGGCAGCGTCCGGACGCTCGCGGCGATGGCGCAACGCGCCGCCGAGTACCCGCTCGCCGAGATCCACGGCTACGGCCTTACCCGGCAGACGCTGACCGACCTGATCGACGAGCTCGCGCGCAGGCCGATCAGCCAGCGCAGCCGCATCTCAGGCCTCAAGAACGATCGTGCCGACATCATCCTGGCGGCGGCGGTCACGCTCGACACCGTGGTGGAGCGTGCGGGCGCCGACGCGATCCAGGTCTGCTCACAGGGCCTGCGCGAGGGCCTGTTCTACGAGCGCTTCCTGCAACCGGCCGACCCTCCCCTGTTCACCGACGTGCGCCGTGCCAGCGTGATGAACGTCGCGACCCGCTACAACGCCGACCGCCCGCACACCGATCACGTCGCGATGCTCGCGCTCGAGATCTTCGACGCGACGGCGCGTGCGGGCCTGCACGAGGGCGACGCGCGCGAGCGAGAGTGGCTGTGGTCGGCGGCAATGCTGCACGACATCGGCGTCGTCGTCGACTACCACGACCACCACAAGCATGGCTTCTACCTGGTGCTGAACGCCGGGCTTCCGGGCTTCTCGCACCGCGAGCTCGGCATGATCGCGTTGCTGGTCCGGTCGCACCGCAAGGCCACGCCGAGCGGAGATTGGATGGCGCCGCTGTTCGACGACGGCGACAACGAGCGGCTCCTTCGCCTCGCCTCGTGCCTACGCCTGGCCGAGCAATTGGACCGCGACCGGGCCCGCCTCGTCCGCTCGGTGCAGGTGGACGCGCGCGCCAAGACCGTGACCCTGACACTTCTCGGCCAGACCGAGCCATCGGTCTCGCTGTGGTCGGCCAGCCAGGAGGCCCCCGTCTTCCAGCGCGCCTTCGGGCGGACGCTGCGAATCGTCAGCGAGGCGAGCGGGCGAAACGGCGGCGGCTGAGCGCAGAGGCATTCGTGGAGTGGGCGAATGGTCGGGCGGAGCCTGGTGGTTGGCCGTGATCGTGAGCTTGCGCAGATGCTCGCGGCGCTCGGGCGGGCACGCACGTCCGGGGACCTGGTCCTGCTCTCGGGCGAGGCCGGCATCGGCAAGAGCACCCTGGCGGCCGAGCTCGTCACGCTCGCACGCGACGACGGACGCCGAGTGCTCGAGGGTCGTGCGACGCACTCCGATGCCCCGATCCCGCTCGGCGTCTTCCGTGACGCGCTGCGCAACAACCGCAGAGGCGGCGGTCCGGGGGCGCCGCCCGCCGACGAGCTCGCGGCCGCGTTCAGCGATCATCTGCTTCCGGAGCTCGGCGGGCAGCGTCGCCCGGAGCTGGACGAGCGGGACGTGCTCTTCGAGGCGGCGGCGCGCTTCGTCGCGGAGATCGCCCGGCCCGACGGCCTCGTCATCCTCCTCGAGGACCTGCACTGGGCGGACCCGACCAGTCACGACCTGGTGCTGCACCTGGCCAGGGTGACCGGCGACTCACCGGTGCTTCTCGTCGCGACGTGCCGCGTCGAGGGGCTTGGCGCCGGGGCGAGCGTCGATCGATTCCGCCTCGACCGGCGCAGGGAGCGGCTCGGCGAGGAGCTCGAGCTCGGCCCGCTGGACGCCGATGCGACCAGCCTGCTCGTGGAGCGCATTGCCGGGCCCGATCGGGAGGCTGCGGAGCGAATCCATCGGATGGCCGAGGGCAACCCGTTCGTGATCGAGGAACTCGCTCGTGATGCGGCGAGCGGGGCCGGGTTCGTGGATGGTGATGTCCCATGGAGCGTTCGTCAGATGCTCATCGGACGTTTGGATCGCGTCGAGCCCGCCGACCGCGAGCTGCTCAACTGGGCCGCGGTGGAGGGTGAGTGCTTCGACCTCACCCTCCTGCAGGAGGTCTCGGGCTACGACGACGACGATTTTCTGACCTCACTCGACCATTTGCGCAAGGCCGGGCTGATCGCCGACGATGCGTGCAGCCTCGAGCGGATGTGCTTCCGCCACACCCTCGCACGCGAGGCGGTCGTGCAGGAGATGATCGCGCCGGACCGGCGTCGGCGCAGCCGGTGCCTGCTCGAGGCAGCCGGCGGGACCCCGGACCCGGGCGGCGCCAAGCGACTGGAGGACCTGGTCGGGTATGCGATCGGCGCAGGGGACCGGGCCGCCGCTTTCGACTACTCGGTCGCGGCGGGCCGTCGATCTTTGGCCCTCGGCGGGTACCGCGAGGTCGACGCCCATTATGAGCAGGCGCTCGCCCTGTGGACGCCCCAGATCGGCGAGGCCGCTCGTGCCCAGGCGCTCTTCGAGCTGGGACGCAGCCGCTCGCGCTCGCAGCACTCCGACCGCGCGCTCGCCTCGCTGAGCAAAGCGCGGGCGCTCTTCGTACAACTCGGCGATCGCGTCTCGGCGGCGGTGACCCTGGCCGCGGTCGCGTCGATCCGCCGGCGGCTGGGAGACGCCGAGACCGCGATCGCCGACCTCGAGGTCGCGGTCCGGGAGTTGGGCCCCGACGCACCGCTGCTCGCGTGTCTGCAGGTGGCCGCGGAGCGGGCGCGCGTCCTCATGGTGTGCGGCCGCGGCGACGATGCTTCAGCTGTCGCCCGCCAGGCACTCGCGTTGGTCTCGGACCGCCCGAGTCGGGAGGAGGCGCTCGAGGTCGTACAGCTCTGGGTAAGCCTGGGCGCGGTCCCCGCCGACGACGGCGAAAGCGACCACCAGGCGCTCCACACGGGTCTCGAGTTGGCACGATCGATCGGCGACCACGTCGGAGTCGTCCGGGCCCTCGTCAACCTCGAGTACCTGTTGCGCTGGCATCGGGCGAAGCACGCCGACGCCACGGCGCTCCGCGAAGAGGGCATACGAATCGCGCGCCGATACGGCCTGCAAGTCGCCGAGGCATGGCTCCATGACGCGGACGCCGAGGCGGCGATCGAGGTCGGTGATCTCGCCTGGGCGCGAGCGGCGCTCGATCGAGCCGAGAGCCTGGTGTCGCGGACGACACCGGAGCACGAGGCGGTGGTCGGCATCCGCGCCCGCCTGGGAATCGTTCGCCTCGTCGCGGGTGACATCGACGAAGCCGACTGGGCGTTGACCGACCTGTGGCCCCATGTCCGTGGCTCCGGCCACTACGAGATCGGGCTCGCGACCGCCGCGTCGCTCGCGCTCGCCCGGTTCGCGCGGGGTGACGACGCCGGGTCGGCACGTACCCTCGAGGAGGAGATGCTGCCGATGGTCGAGGCGACCCGGTCCGAGACGGTTTGGCACGCACTCCTGATCGCACTCGGGCTGGCGGCCGCCCTCGGGCGCGGTGATCTCGCCGAGCGGATCCCGCGCCCGTTGATGAGGTGGGCCGGCGCACCGGGTGATGCCCTGGTCGACGCGTTGTGCGAGCTCGCCCGCGACGGTGTCCCTGCCGAGCGTGCCCTCGAGGAGGGTGCGACGGCCCTGACTGAGGCGGGGTTCGGCTTGCGGGGCGCCTTCACACGGTTCCT
>JBKKDD010000040.1:0-3467 GCA_046708705.1 Miltoncostaeaceae bacterium
GGCGCTCGGCCTGATGCCGGGGTCGGGGTGGGAATGGACCGTGCCCGCCCAGATCCTGGTCGGCGCAGGTCTTGCGCTGTCGCTCGGTGGCTTGACGGAGGCGGCGATCGCCGGGCGCTCACGGCCCGCCCTGCATGGCGGCGTTACGATCGCCTCACGCCACGCCGGAATCGTACTGGGGCTGTTGCTGCTCACGCCAGTGTTCGTCGCCGACCTCGACCTGCAGCGCGAGCGCGCCGAGCAGAAGGGCGTCGAGATGGTCGTCGACGCGAGGATCGACCCCTCGACCAAGCTGCGCCTCGCGGCCCGGCTGGCGAACGACGTGCGCGCCGAGCCCGGTCGGCTGCCGGACGTTCGGCGGACCATCGATGCGCTCGACGTCGACCCGCGCGAGCGCCCGGCGCTGTCGGCGCTGGCCAATCGCCTGGAGCGAAGCCTCGACCTCGCGGCGACCAGCTCGTTCTCGCGCTCGTTCCTGTTTGCGGCGCTCCTGGCGCTGGCCGGCCTCGTGCCGATCGCCGTAGCCCGCGAGGTGCGACTGTGAGGGCACCCTGGGTGCTCGTCGCGGCGGCGGCGCTCGGCCTGGGCCTGCCCGGCGCGTATCTGGCCATGGGCGGCGGCTCGTATGAGACGCCCGCCGTCGCCGATCCCTGCCAGACGCGGCCGTGGCGCAACCCGGACGGGATCGAGCGGGTGGCCGAGCAGATCGTCCTGTCGACGCTCGACGGCGTCGCGTGCGAGGTCGGCTCCTCACGCGAGGAGGTCGTGCTGGCGCTGGCAAGCGACGGTTCACGCGCCGCCTACGCGCGACGGCACGGGCTGGACGAGGCGGAGTTGGAGCGGGTTGCCCGGCGCGGCCTGGAACGCGCCGTCGACGATGCCGAACGCGCCGGAGCCCTGTCCGGCATCCAGTCAACGCTGCTGCGCCAGGCCGCGCGGCGCGTCCCGCTGAGCGGCCTGCTGGACGCCGTCGGCGCGCTCGGCTGACCCGGCCGCGAACCGCCGCGGATCCAGGCTAAACTGCGGCGAGATGTCGGTCATCCATGAGACCTGGACCCCCTCCACCTGGCGGGGCCGCCCCGCCGCGCAGCAGCCGGAGTGGCCGAGTGCCCATGCCCTGGAGACCGCTGTCGAGGAGCTTCGCGGCCTGCCGCCGCTCGTGTTCGCCGGAGAGGCGCGGTCGCTGCGGAGCGCCCTGGCGCAGGTGTCCGAGGGGAAGGCGGTGCTGCTACAGGCCGGTGATTGCGCGGAGTCGTTCCACGAGCACTCGGCCGTGTCGATTCGCGAGCGGCTTCGCATCCTGCTGCAAATGGCGATCGTGATGATGTACGGCTCGGGCCTGCCCGTGGTCAAGGTGGGCCGCATGGCCGGCCAGTTTGCCAAGCCACGCACGTCGCCGACCGAGCGGGTGGGGGGTCTCGACATCCCGTCGTTTCGCGGCCACATCGTCAACGACGAGGCGCCCACGGCCGATGCCCGTGTCCCGGACCCCAACCGAATGCTGCGCGCCTACCACCAGTCGGCGTCCACGCTCAACCTGCTGCGGGCGTTCACCAAGGGAGGGTTCGCCGATCTGTCGCGGGTGCACGCCTGGAACCAGGAGTTCGTGGCGGCCTCACCGGAGGGTCGGCGCTACCAGCAGTTGGCGGGAGACATCGAGCGCGCCCTCGCCTTCATGGCCGCGTGCGGCGTGGACCTGGGCGCGAGCCAGCACATGCACCAGGTGGACGTATGGACGAGCCACGAGGCGCTGCTGCTCGACTACGAGGAAGCGCTCACCCGCGAGGATTCGCTGACGGGGGATTGGTATGACTGCTCCGCCCACATGCTGTGGATCGGGGAGCGCAGCCGCCAGCTCGACGGGGCGCACGTCGCGTTCCTGGCCGGCGTGCACAACCCGATCGGCCTCAAGATCGGCCCCTCGGCGGCCACGGACGAAATCGTGGCGCTCTGCGAGCGGCTTGACGCCGACCGGGTCCCGGGCCGGCTGACCCTGATCCCGCGGATGGGGGCCGAGCGGGTGGGGGAGGCCTTGCCGCCGGTCATCGCCGCCGTCCGGGCTGCGGGGCACCCGGTGGTCTGGGCGTGCGACCCGATGCACGGCAACGGCGTCGTCACCACGGACGGCGTCAAGACGCGCAGCTTCGAGGCGATCATGTCCGAGTTGCGGACGTTCGTGGCCGTCTGCCGCGATCAGGGCGTGTGGCCCGGCGGCGTGCACCTGGAGTTCACCGGCGAGGACGTGACCGAGTGCATCGGCGGAAGCCACGCCGTCCTCGAAGACGAGCTCGGCGTCCGCTACATGACCCTCTGCGACCCCCGCCTGAACGCCCGCCAGTCGCTCGACCTCGCCTTCCAGATCTCCGAGCTCCTGCGCGACGGCGAACCATCACCCACGCGCTCGTGACCCGGGCCGGGCGCCCGTCGCGCTGAATGCGTTGATGGGTCGATGGCCGGGGCGTGTCGAGACGCGCAGCATGCGCTCCCGGACCGCGCAGGACGTCGCCGGCATGCGCGACCCTTGTTCGCCGGGGCAGCAAAAACGGATGTTTCGACGATGCCGGCGTCGGGAACAACTCCGAGAGATCGTGCGGATGGTTTTCGCACCCCCGAACGTCGAAGGGAGTCGGACGCATGAGTCCCAGCGAGGTTGAGCACACCCCGACCGCGGCGTCGCCCGAGACACGCGAGGAGACCATCGCTCGTGTCGAGCAGAACATGAAGGTCGGTGCCGAGTCGCAGCACGAGCCCGGAGGCGCGGACCCGACCTCGCGTCGCCACGTGGGACGCCGGAGCCTGCTCCGGGCGTACGTGATCGGTCTCGGTATCGCGATCCCCGTCGCGATCATCATCTTTTTGGTGGGCGGGAGCATCGGTTTGGCGCTCGGAATCGCAGGCGCGGTCCTGATCGGAGGCGGAGTCGTTGTCGCGCTGGTAGGAGCCGAGAACGAAGACGGGCGCATCGACGACGACGTGGAGAAGGTCGCGAGCGAGTCGGGTTAGCCGCCCCGGGGTCTGCGAGCTACGTCCGGCGCTCCGCATGGCCTCCTCGCGGCCTCTCCTACCGGCCGCCCCGATCACGGATGCCGTCGACGATGTTGGACGCCGTTCTTAGCGGCAGGCGGTGTGCTGACCCAGCTTTTCGTTATGGCGAGCGAGCGTGCTCGTGATCCCGGTGAAGTCCTTCGGGTTGACGGTGTAGAGCGGCAAATCGTTAGCGACGCAAGCCGGACGGTTAGGCCCCTTCCCGTAAACGCACGCAAACTGCAGTTATGTTTCTTCTATGGATGTCAAGGGGTGGCGGCCACCTCTTTCATTCGCGTGAGGATCTCACCCACCGGCCGCAGTGACCCGACACCCTCAGACCGCCGCTCGGGCCGGTCGAGGCCACCGGGACCTGCTTCCAGGAGCGCGTACATCCGGCGGGCGACGAATCGTTTCAGGCACCGGCGGATCTCGCCGCGGCT
>JBKKDD010000041.1:0-4945 GCA_046708705.1 Miltoncostaeaceae bacterium
TGGCTCGTCGCGGGCCTCGTCTCGGCCATCGTCCTGCCCGTGATCTCGCTCGAGAAATGGGCGCGCAAGGGTCGCCATAAAGAAGAACTGCGGCACACGAACTAATTTGCAGGGGGTGGGCCAAGGCAATCCTTGACACCCATCAAGTGAACATACTGTAAGTGTGGTTTGCGTGCGTTTGCAGCGTGTGGGGGCCACCCATCCTTGCGCTGCAATGTTTCTAGGCGGCTGACGCTGCACTGCCATGTGCCCATTCCGCGTCGCCCCGCCTCAGCACGCCAAGCAGACGGCCGTGAGGAGTGGTGATCACGAACATCGGGGCCCGCCCGCTTGAGAGGAGCGCGTCGAGGGGTCGATTCGGGCGTATGGTGCTCGGGTCGGCCTCCATCACCTCTTCGATGCTTACTGTGGGGTCTGCGTGCAGGGACTCTCTTCGCAGTCGACCGAGGAGGATCTTGCGCTCGTTGACCACGAGGCAGAAGTCGTAGGCGCTCTCCTCGATCTGCGCGCGGACCGCCCCGACTCGGTTGTGAAGCCCGCAGGTGGGCATGTCGGCGCGGAGCAGGTCGCCGGCTCGGGCGGTCGCGGCGGCGGTTGCCGCTCCTCGGTGGGACCCCGGTCAACGCGAGGTGAGCTCAGCCTCGATCGCCTGCCCCGGTGTCAGCTCGAACAAGTTGCCGCAGATCCCGACCCGCACGGACCTGTCACGGCCGGGTCGGGCGCAGAGCTGAATCCGATGGTGCGTGATGGTGACGTCAATCCAGTGGTGGCGGTAGCGCACGGGGAAGCGCAGTTCGGGGAGTTGGTCCGGTAGCCGGGGATCGAACCACAGGGTGTCGTCGTGGACCCTGAGACCGGTGTAGCAGCGTTGGACGAGGTCGATGGTGCCGGCCATGGCGCCGAGGTGGATGCCTTCGCGGGTGGTGCCGCTCTGCATGTCGGCGACGTCGCTGAGCATGGTCTGGCGGAAGATCTCCCATGATCGTGCCCGGTCGCCGCGGGCGAGGACCCAGGCAACGGCGACCCGGCACAGGCTGGAGCCGTGCGACATGCGCGCGGTGTAGTAGTCGACGGTTGCCGGAATGGTGGCGGGGTCGAAGCTGTAGTCGAGATGTGTGAGGAGGTCGGTCAGCTCTTCGGCAGAGAACAGGTAGAGGAGCATGAGCACGTCGGCCTGTTTGGAGAGCTTGTATCGGTTGGGTGAGTCGCCTTCGGCCTCGAGGATGAGATCGAGGCGGCCGATGTTGCCGTAGCGGTGCCGGTAGTGGTCCCAATCGAACTCGGCGAGGTCCTCGTAGCCGGCGAACTGGCTCAGGATCCCGTTCGGGTGGAACGGCACCCGCAGCCGCCGGCCGACCTCCTCCCATACGACAAGCTCGTCAGAGGTGACGCCCAGGCGCTCCCAAGCGTCGGCGTCGGCCTGGTTGCCAAGGAGCTGGTAGGCGTCGAGGGCGCGGCGGAGCAGCCAGGAGACCATGGTGTTGGTATAGGCGTTGTCATCGATGCCACGGCCGGGTCGGTCGGGGTATCCGTCGTGGAACTCGTCGGGGCCCATCACGCCGCGGATCGAGTAGCGACCGGTGGTCGGGTCGAGCTCGGCGAGGTCGACCCAGAACCGGGCGATCTCGGTGAGCATCTCAGCGCCGTAGCGGACGAGAAAGTCGAGGTCGCCGCTCACCTGGTAGTACTGCCACAGCTCATAGGCCACCGCGAGGCTGACATGGTGCTGCCGGCGGGAGTTGTCCGGCATCCATCGCCCGGAACGGGGGTTGAAGAATTGCGTTGGGGTTTCCTCTCGGCCATCGCTACCGCTCTGCCACGGGTAGCAGGCGCCGCGTCGGCCCATGGCGACGGCCATACGGCGGGCGGCAGGGAGGCGCCGGTAGCGGTACAGCAGAAGCCCGCGGGTGAGTTCGGGGAAGCGCAGGTTCAGGTAGGGCGCGACGAACACCTCGTCCCAGAACACGTGGCCGCGGTAACCCTCACCGTGGAGTGCGCGGGCGGGGACGCCGACGTCGCGGTGGGCGATGTGGGGCGAGAGCGTCTGCAACACGTGGAAGGCGTGCAGGTTCAGGGTTCGTGCCACCTCGAGGTCATCGCTGAGCAGCTCCAGACGGGCGCGGCGCCACAGCTGCCCCCAGACGAGCTCGTGGCCCTCGATGAGCTGGTTCAGCGTTCCGACGTCGCCGAGTTCGGTGAGGGCCGCGGTGCGGACGTCGGCGATGGCAGGGTCGAGCGAGGTGTGCAAAGCGGCGATCTTCTCGACCCGGACGGCTTCACCTGCGGTCACCTCGAGCTCGATGCGGTGCTCGATCCGGCCGGGCTCCTGGAGCACTCGCCGGGCCTGGCCGTCGCGGCGACCACCGGCTTCGACGCGGGTCCGGCATGCCTGGCCGACGTGGCGCTGTGACTGCACGGTCTGGGCGGTCAGCCACAGCGTCTCGGTGCCCTGTTCTCCCACCTCCACGTCGACGAGGTGCCGTCCTGCGAGATCGCGCTCGGCGGCGACGTTGCGGTTCTCGACGGTCCCGTCGAGCCCGGAGCGGATCTCGAGCCGGCCTGACCAGTTCCGGGGGGCAAGCGTCCACTCCAGCGCGGCCAGGAGCGGGCGGCCCATGTGGACCAGGCGGCGCTCGGTGACCGCCGTTTCTCGCCCGGCGGCATCGGTGACCTCGAAGCATCGGATGAGCATCCCCCGGCGCAGGTCAAGGTCCTGGCGGTACCGCTCGACGCGCATGGTCGCCAGGTCGAGCCAGTCGCCGCCAGTCGGCCGGAAGCTGAGCGGCAGCCAGTTCGGCAGGTTGACCATGCTCTCGTGCTCAAGGCCGATGCCCTCTCCCTGCGACACCAGCCGGTTGTAGATCCCGGCCGCGTAGGTGCCGGGATAGTGAACGCCGTCGGCTCGTGACTCCGGGGCGGCGCCGCGGGTGGCGAACACTCCGTTTCCGAGCGCGCACAGCGCCTCTCGCCGTCCCTCGTCGGCGGGCACGAACCCCGTGTAACCAAAGCTCCACTCGCTGCCCTGGTGAGCGCCCTCGACGCCCGGAGCCGCCACGTCGATCTCGGCGAGGTCCGACACCACGACATCGGCGCCGGCTGCCATCAGGGCATCGGCGTGGTTGGTGCGGTCGACGCCGACCACCAGGCCGAACCGCCCCCGTCGCCCGGCTTCGACCCCGGCGGTGGCGTCTTCGACCACAACGGCCCGGCGGGGTTCTACCCCCAGCCGCCGGGCCGCCTCCAGAAACAGCGCCGGGGCGGGCTTACCGGCCAGGCCCAGCGTCGCGGCATCCCGCCCGTCGACATGCACCGCGAACAGATCGGCCACTCCTGCAGCCGCCAGCACCTCGGCCCGGTTGCGGCTCGCGGTGACGACCCCGACGCGGATACCAGCCGCCCGCAGGTCCCGCGCGAGGGCCACCGATGACGCAAAGGGACGGGGCCCCTCGGGCTCGAGCGCCTCAAGGAAGTAGCGGTTCTTGCGGTTGGCGAGCCCCCAGGACGTCGCCGCGTCCGGCGGATCGTCGGAGGTGCCCCTCGGCAGCGCGATGCCGCGGGATGCCAGAAACGCCTCGACACCGTCGATGCGGGCCCGTCCGTCGAGGTGGCGGCGGTAGTCGTCGCCGGTGAACGGCCGCGTGTCGACCCCGCCGTCGGTCTGGGTGGCCAGGTACTCGTCGAAGAGCCGGGTCCAGGCCACGGAGTGGACCCGGGAGGTGTCGGTGATCACGCCATCCATATCGAAGATGACAGCGTCGAATCGGTCGGCGCTGATCGTCACGGCGGTGTTCGGGCGTGGCCCGGTCATCGGGTTGTCCTGGCGGAATCGAGAGCGCCGCGAGTTTGGTGGGCGAGCTCGAGGTGCTCGCGGGCGGTCACGACCAGGGTCCAGGCCAAAGCACCCGGGCCTTCGCCGCCGCCCTCGTCACTAAGAAGTACGGCGACTTGCTGACGGTCTCCCTCGTGACCGGCCGCTGGCCGGCCTTGTCCCCGGCGTCGACCTCTCGCACAGCGCCGGGCACCTGTGGTCGGACCTGATCGGCTGGAACGGACGCGTGCGGCGCAGGTTTGAGATCAACACCCCATTTGGGTATTGCGAGTATAAGTCGAGGAGACATGAGCGAGACCAGACCTTTACCGTACCCGGAATGCACTGCGGCCACTGCAAAGCGTCGGTGACCGAAGCGCTTCAGGCCGTGGTGGGCGTCGAGCACGTGGACGTCAACAACGTCGCCGCGATCCCGCTCGTCGTAGCGGACCTGCTGAATCCGACCGTCGCGGCGGGGGCCATGGCCTTCTTGAGCGTCTTCGTCGTCGCCAATTCGCTGCGGCTGAGACGTTTCCCCAGCCTCAAGGAGGCGCACTGATGGAGCTCGCCATCTCGACGCAGCACGAATTTTTTTACGCGCCTTTAGTGCTCCCGTTCGCAAGTATCGCGACGTTTCCCGGTTGCAAATCTTCGCCAGGCATCGTCCTCGGTCCCACCGTTATGGTGACCGATAGAGGCGGGACACTGCGTCCTCCCCTGGCTCGATGTTCGCGCGGGAAACGTTCGCATACTTACACACGAGAGCACTTAGCTTCGTCGGCTGCCCACACCTGCGTGCGGCCGTCGCGCTGGTCGAGCAAGTGGCGCGAGATACCCCGTCCGCGGCGTTGCGCGCGAACTCAGGAGGAGAGATGACCGAGACGGACGGGCCGGCAACCGAGACGCCGACTCCCCTGGCCGAGGACGAGCTCCATCTGATCGATGCCTACTGGCGCGCGGCCAACTACTTGTCGGTGGCCCAGATCTACTTGCTCGACAACCCGCTGCTGCGCGAGCCGTTGCAGCCCGAGCACATCAAGCCGCGACTGCTCGGCCACTTCGGGACGGTGCCGGGCCTGAACCTGCTCTACGCACACCTGAACAGGGAGATCCGCGCCCGAGACCTGAGCGCGATCT
>JBKKDD010000042.1:0-9250 GCA_046708705.1 Miltoncostaeaceae bacterium
GGCCACCGCGACGGCGTCGGGCGTGCCGTCGGCGCGAATGGTGCTGCTGCGCGGATGGGACTCAGAGGGGTTCGTGTTCTTCTCGAACTACGAGAGCCGCAAGGCGGAGGAGCTGCAGGCCAACCCCCGAACCGCCCTGGTGGTGCACTGGGCGGCCGTGGGTCGCCAGGTGCGGATCGAGGGCGGGATCGCGCGCACATCACCCGCCGAGTCGGACGCCTACTTCGCGAGCCGTCACCGCGGCAGCCAGATCGGCGCATGGGCGTCGGCGCAGAGCCGGCCGATCCCCGACCGCGCGTCGCTCGAGCGCGAGGTCGACGAGCTTGCCCGGCGCTTCGGCGACGGACCGGTCCCGCGCCCGGACAACTGGGGCGGCTACCGCCTGATCCCCGAGGCCTTCGAGTTCTGGCAGCACGCGGACAACCGCCTGCACGACCGGTTCCGCTACACCCTCGCGGACGGCGCCTGGCGCCGCGAACGCCTCGCCCCCTGATGTGAACGTTCAGTAAAGCGTGCCAGGCACGATTTGCCCGGGAACCCTTTGCCCAGAAGGGATCACGCGGCGCGAAATGACCCTTCCGACAACGCGGGATGCGGGGACTTCGTGACAGTCCGGATCGGGTCGGGGGTCGGCATGCCGAGACATCGGGCGAGACCGCGAGCTACCATCGCTTCCGGTGGCACGTGGCGACGATCATCGGGGCGGCTCCGGCCGCCCTCCCGGCGCGGTCGACCAGCTCCTGAGCGAGCTGGTGGGCGCCGGCCGGGGCGCCGTCACGCCGCGCGCGTTGACCGACGCGTACCTGACCGAGGACCCCCCGACGCTCAACGTCACCGTCGACATCGCCGGGCTCGATCCCGACACGCTCGAGGTCATCTTGGACGGCGAGATCCTGGTGATCCGCGGCGACAGGAAGCGACCGGCGGCGCGTGGCCGGCGCGTCTACCAGCACATCGAGATCGACTGGGGGCCGTTCGAGCGGCGTATCCGGATCCAGACGCCCGTCGATCCCGCGACGACCACGGTCACCTACGAGCGCGGGTTGCTGCAGATCGCGCTGCCGCTGGCCGCCACGCCCGTGGTCGCGCGGGTGCTGATCGGCGTCAGGATCGCCGGATGAGCGACGAGCTCCAGATCCCCGTCGCAGGGGACTTCCCGCGCCAACTGCCGGTGCTGCCGCTGAAGGGCACGGTCGTGTTCCCGGGAGCGATGGCGCCGCTGTCGATCGGCGAGGACCGCTCCATCCGCCTGATCGACGACGTCGTCGACAGCGCCAACCGCATGGTCGTGCTGGTGACCAGCCGCGCCCCGGAGGCCGCCGAGCCCGGTCCGGAGCTGCTGCACGACGTCGGCACCGTCGCGGTCATCCAGAAGATGATCAAGGTCCCCGACGGGACGGTGCGAATCCTCGCGCAGGGCGCCGACCGCGTGCGCATCGGCGAGTACACGAGCACCGCGCCCTACCTGATCGCCCAGGTGGAGCCGATGCCCGAGCGCGGCACCTCCAGCAAGCGCATCGAGGCCCTCGCGCGCAACATCCAGAGCATCTTCAGCCGCATCATCGACCTGGTGCCCTATCTGCCAGACGAGCTGGAGCTCGCCGTGGCGAACATCGACGATCCCTCGCTCTTGTCCTACATCGTCGCGGCGTCCATGCGTTTCGCGACCGAGGAGAAGCAGGAGCTCCTGAGCGAGCTGAACCTGGAGAAGCGCCTTCAGCGCATCACCGTGCTGCTCAACCGCGAGGCCGAAGTCCTGGAGCTGGGCGCGAAGATCCAGAACGAGGTCCAGTCGGACATGGATCGCGACCAGCGCGAGTACTACCTGCGCCAGCAGTTGCGGGCGATCCAGGAGGAGCTCGGCGAGACCGACGAGACCCAGGCCGAGATCAACGAGCTGCGCGTCCGCCTAGCCGAACTCGATCCGCCCGAGGTGGTGCGCACGGCCGCCGAGCGCGAGCTCGCTCGGCTCAGCCGCCTGCCCGCCGCTGCGGCCGAGTACTCGGTCATCCGCACCTACATCGACTGGATCCTGGAGCTTCCCTGGGGGACCTACACCGACGACAACCTGGACCTCAAACGGGCGCGGACGATCCTGGACGACGACCACTACGACATCGAGAAGGTCAAGGACCGCATCATCGAGTACCTGGCCGTCGCGCAGCTCAAGCGCGACGTGTCGGGACCGATCCTGTGCTTCGTCGGACCGCCCGGCGTGGGCAAGACGTCGCTCGGCCAGTCGATCGCGCGGGCGCTTGGGCGCAAGTTCGCCCGGATGTCGGCGGGCGGCGTCCGCGACGAGGCGGAGATCCGTGGACACCGCCGCACCTATATCGGCGCGATGCCGGGAACCCTGGTGCGGGCCATCCGCTACGCCGAGTCCATGAACCCCGTGGTGATGATCGACGAGATCGACAAGATGGGCGCCGACGTGCGCGGCGACCCCGCCTCGGCCATGTTGGAGGTGCTCGATCCCGCCCAGCACCACGCCTTTCGCGACCACTACCTGGACCTGCCGCTCGACCTCAGCCGCGTGCTGTTCATCTGCACCGCGAACGTGCTGGACACGATCCCGCCGGCCCTTCGCGACCGCATGGAGATCATCCGCCTGGCGGGGTACACCGACGAGGAGAAGCTGCACATCGCCCGGCGGTACCTGGTGCCACGGCAACTCGAGGCCAACGGGCTCAACGGCACGCACGTGCGAATCGGCGACCCCGGCATCCGCACGATCATCTCCGAGTACACGCGCGAGGCAGGCGTACGCGGGCTCGAGCGGCAGATCGGCGCGGTGATCCGCAAGATCGCGCGCCGCGTGGCCGAGGGCGCGACCAAGCGCGTCTCCGTCGGCCGCGACGTCGTGCGCGATCTGCTGGGCCCCGAGCGCGTGCACTACGAGGTCAAGCGCCGCACGCGCGAGCCCGGTGTGGCGACCGGCCTGGCGGTGACCGGCGCGGGCGGGGAGATCCTGTTCGTCGAGGCCCAGGTCATGCCCGGATCGGGCCGGCTCGTGGTCACCGGCCAGCTCGGGGACGTGATGCGCGAGTCCGCACAGGCAGCGGTGTCGTTCGTCCGCGCGCACAAGGACGAGCTGGGCCTGCAGCTCGACGAGGACTTCTTCCAGAAGCGCGACCTGCACCTGCACATTCCGGCCGGGGCGGTGCCGAAGGACGGCCCGTCGGCGGGCGTGACGCTCACCACGGCGCTCGTCTCAGCGATCTCGGGTCGGCCGGTCGACCCCAACGTCGCGATGACCGGCGAGATCACGCTGACCGGTCAGGTCCTGCCGATCGGCGGGGTCAAGGAGAAGGTGCTGGCGGCCCACCGCGCGGGCATCCGCACGGTGATCATCCCCAAGCTCAACGAGGCCCAGATGCTCGCCGACGTCTCGGACGAGCTGCGCGCCAAGGTCCGCATCGTGCTGGTGGAGCGCCTGGGCGAAGTGCTGGACGTCGCCCTGCGCGGCCGTAAGCCGCGGCCCAGGAGCACCACAGCCGCCTGACCTGCGAGCGGGCTACGGGCGGTCGAGCATCAGCTCGCCGCCGACCGACCAGCTCTCGCGGGGGACGTCGGTGATGATGATCCGCACATGCGCGGGCTCGCAGCCGAGGCTCGCGACCACGACGTCGGTCAGCTCCCGGACCAGTGCCCGTTTCTGCTCGGTCGACCGACCCTCCAACAACTCGATTCGCATGATCGGCATGCGCCGGATCCTGCCATGGAGGCCGGGCTTCTGCACGCAGCCCTGATGCGAAGATGCAGCCGATGCCACCGCCGAGCCGCAGATCCCCGGAATGTCCCGCGTGACGGCCCGGCCCCCCCGGCCGCCCGAGCCGGAGGACCACGACGTCCCCGACGGCCTGTCGCGGTTCATCTCCGACCGCAGGCGGGTGCTGGCGTCGGTCGTGATCGGTGCCCTCCTGGCGACGGGGGTGGTGCTGCTCCTGGGCCGGGCGTCCGGGTTCGCCAAGTTCGTGGATCGGCTGCGCGAGGCGCACGCCGGCTGGCTGATCGTCGGGATTCTGGTGCAGGTGCTCTCGATCCTCGCCTACGTGGTCGCGTTTCGGGCGATCACCGCACACCCCGAAGGGGTCCACCTGCCGCTCGTCGCGACCAGCCAGATCGTGCTGGCGGGCCTCGGCGCCACCCGCCTACTGGCGGCGGCAGGCGCGGGCGGTCTCGCCGTCAACTACTGGGGGCTTCGCCGCAGCGGCATCGGCGCGCGCGAGTCGGTCGCGCGGGTGTTGACCCTCAACACCGTGCTGTACGCGATCTTCGGGGCGATCGGCATGACGACGGCCGCCATCCTGTGGGCGACCGGCGATGCGCCCGCCGGCCTGGCGATCCCCTGGATCGCCGTGATCGGCGGCTGCGCGACCGCCGCGGTGTACGTGTCCTCACCACGCCGGGCGGGACGGCTGTCGCATGAGCCGCCCGCCCGCGCCGACACCGGTCGCCTGGGCGCGGTGATCCGCACGGGTTTCGCGACCGCGGTCGTGGCACTGGTGCGCACCCGTGCCGTCATCGCCGCCCCCCGGCGCCATGCCGCGATCCTGGCCGGATCGCTCGGCTACTGGGTCAGCGACATCACGTGCCTGTGGATCGGGCTGCGCGCCTTCGACGTCCACGTCGGGCTCGGGGTCGTGATCCTGGCCTATGCGACCGGGTACGTCGCGAACGTGCTTCCCCTGCCGACCGGCGGGGTCGGTGGGATCGACGCCGCGATGACGTTCGCGCTCAATCTGCTCGGCGTCCCGCTGGAGGACGCACTGGCGGGCGTCGTGGCGTACCGGTTCGTGGGCTTCTGGCTGCCGACGATCCCGGGGGTGGTTGCGCTGATCCGCCTGCCCAGGCTGGGACGGCTGCTGGAGCGCGCCCGAGCGGTCAGCGCGCCGCGAGCATGACGACGGGCTCGCGCAGGACGCACGCGGCGCCGTCCCTCGCCGCCGCCGCCACCAGGACGACCCGGTCGTTGAGCGTCGCGGCGATCCCCTCGGCGCTCTGCACGCGCATGCTCGTCGGCGTGTACCCCGGCTCGGGCCGCTGGAGCTGGTTGGGTCCGTCGCCCACGACGAACTCGACCTGCGCCCGGTCGCCTTCTCCACCACGCTCGGAGTAGAGGTCGATCACCGCCCGGTCGGTCAGGCTGATGCGATCCGGCAGGCGCAGGAACCCCTGGACCTCGACGCGACCTTCTCCCGGCCCGCACACGGCCGACACGGCGACCGCCCGTGGCGGAGCGTCCCCGCCCCCACAACCCGACAGCACCGCAACCACCCCGAGCCCGACCAGCGCGACTCTGAGCACCCGCGTCCTACGCGACGAGCGTGACCTCCACGGCCTGCGGGCCGCGATCGCCGTCCTGGGACTCGAACATGACCTTCTGCCCCTGCTCGAGGCTTCGATACCCGTTCATCTGGATCTTGGAGTGGTGGACGAACAAATCACGGCCACCGTCCTCGGGCGTGATGAACCCGTATCCCTTTTCCGCGGAGAACCACTTGACAACGCCTTCGGGCACCTTCGCTACCTCTTTCCGGTCGGTGTGAGCCAGGGAGAGACGACGACCGTTCCGTGACCCGTCGATCGACGGTGCGCATGCCGTCACCACCCACGCGTGATCGTACCGAACCGTCTCCGTGAAGAACGAGTCGCTCGCAGCGATCGCGGCCGATGACCGCACGCGCCTGGATCAGTCCGGCGTCTCGGCGGGGCGCGTGAGCACGACCGAGCAGGGCGCGTGCCGGACCAGGTACCCGGCGAAACTGCCGAGCAGCACGCGCTCGACCAACCCGCGATGCGACGCCGCGACGATCAGGTCGACGGCGTTCTCCGCGGCCCACTCACAGACGGCCGCGGGTGGGTAGCCGTCCAAGAGCACCGACTCCGCGTATGGGACGTCCGCGCTGATCTGGCCGAGCCATTCACGCGCCGCTGACTCGATTTCGGCGGGGTCGGGGGCCCAGGCACCGGCCTCGCCGGTGTACAGCAGGGGCCAGGGCGCCACGTGCAGGATGGTGAGCCGGCCCGGGCCGACCGCCGCGCGCAGGCCCCGCGCCTCGGTCAGCGTCGCCTGTGAGGCGTCGGACCGATCGATGCAGACGGCGATGTGCGGGTAGGGAGTCTCGCTCACGTCCCCTCCTGTCGAGTGTTCCCGAATGCTGCCTGATGCGGACCCCAGGCGGGTTGCTCACGCGGCGGGTGGCCAGCGCTCCTCGGGCTTCGGCTGGACCTGCCCGTAGGTCATCATGCGCTGGCGGCTGGGATCCATCGCCTCCAGCGGCCGCACCGCCGGCGCCCGCCACAGCTCGAAGCTCTGGCACGCCGCGTCCGGATCGTCACGGTTCTGGGCGACGGCCTCCGCGAGCGCCTGCGCGTCGCCCAGGCCGATGCCTGAGCTGGCGCCCGTCTCGGGCCCGAAGAAGTGGGCCGAGTCACCGATCAGGACCAGCCCGGGAATCCACCACCTGGGGGTGTTCAGCAGTTGCGGCTCGCCGTAGCGGACCTGGTCGAGCGACTCGAGGCCCTGGATGCCCTGCTCACACTCGGGCAGCAGCTCGATGAACATCTTCTTGATGGCGTCGACGCCGGGGGCCACGGCGGCGTCGCGGCCGACCTTGTCGATGCTGCGCCAACCCGCGGTGCCCTGTGGCCAGGCGAGCATGCCGATGTGCCCCCCGTCGCTGAAGTAGCGCATGGCGAAGGACGACCCGTTGAGGGTGGGCGCCATCCACTGGATCGTGGCGTCCGGCACCGGGTCGAACTTGGCGTCCAACCCGGCCATGGTCCGGACGGGCGAGTTCATACCGTCGCAGGCAACCACGAGGTCGGCCGCGACCTCGCGCCGCCCCTCGGGGCCCTCGACCACCACGCCCACGACGCGATCGTCGTCGCCGCGGACCAGGTCGACGACGGAGTGCTCGTACTCGACGGGCAGGTCACGCGCCAGGAGGTGCAGGACGTCGCCGACGTTGACGGCGATCGCCACCGCGCTGCCATCCGGGCGCGGGGCGATGTCCCAGCCCGACTCCCGGATCTGGTGCAGGACCCCCAGCTCCTCGAACGGCGGGTAGCCCTGATAGCCCAGCATGTAGCCGCGGGGGATGAACGCCCCCTCGGCCATGCGCTCGAACACCAAGGGCTCGAAGCCGCGCAACCGAAGCAGCCGCGCCAACATCAGCCCCACCATCCCGCCACCGGCAATCGCGATTCTCATCATGCGGACAAGGTTAGACAACGGCGGCGCCGTCTGGCCTCGACCCGGTCTGCCACGATCCCGCCGTGCCCCGCATCGTCTGCCTCTCCGATACCCACGGCCTGCACGACGCGCTGGCCGTGCCCGAGGGCGACGTCCTGATCCACGCCGGAGATCTGTCGATGCGCGGTCGCGAGGCTGAGGTGCGGGCGTTCGCCGCGTGGCTAGCCGAGCTGCCCCACCCCGACAAGGTCGTGATCGCGGGCAACCACGATTGGCTCTTCGAGCGCGACCCCGTCCGTGCGCGCGAGTTCCTCGGCGACGTGACCTACCTTCGCGACGGCGGCGCCGAGGTCGCCGGGGTACGCGTGTGGGGGAGCCCGTGGCAGCCGTGGTTCTACGACTGGGCGTTCAACCTGCCGCGGGGAGCGGCTCTGCGCGAGAAGTGGGACCTCATCCCCGACGACACCGACGTGCTGGTGACGCATGGCCCACCGTTCGGATTCCTGGACGGCGCCGCCCGCCCGGCGCACGGATGGTCGGAGGCGGAGGGGGTCGCGGTGGAACACGTCGGCTGCGAGGAGCTGCGCGTGGCGCTCGACCGCGTCCGGCCGAAGCTCCACGTGTTCGGCCACATCCACGAGGGCTACGGGCAGGCGCGGCTCGCCGAAACGACCCTGATCAACGCCTCCACCTGCGACGAGGACTATCGCCCGGTCAACCCGCCGGTCGTCGTCGACCTGCCGTGACCACCGTCGTCAACCCGTTGCTGTTCGTCTCCGGGACGCTGCTCTCGTCGGTCGACCACCCGATGGCGCGGCGCCTCGCGGTCGAGGCTGACCTGCTGGGCCCGGCGACGTTCACCGGCCGCCTCTCCCGCGTCGCGTGGTACCCGGGCCTGGTCGACGGCGACCCCGACGACTACGAACGCGTCGAGCGCCCGGTCACGAGCCCGACCGGACCGACGCTCGCCTGGACCTACCTCTACCGAGGCGACGTGTCCGGCCTGGCCCGCGTCGCCGACGGCCGCTGGCGCCCCGGCCGCAGGGACTGAGGATCGGGCTATTCCAGGCTCTTGGCGTCGACGACCTGGTCGGCGGGGGGTGCGGTGACGGTGACCGGGACGTCCCATTCGCTCATGGTCACGACGCCCGGGCCGCTGGTCGGGATGATCTGGAGTGGATACGGCTCGCCGCGGTCGGCGATGTAGAGGATCCCTCCCCCTTCCTTGGCCTCGGCGTCCTTGAGGCCGACGGTCGGAACGCCGCCGACGGCCTTGCCGTCCACGCGGCTGATCTTGCCGGTGGGGCTCAGCACACCCTTCTCGAACTCCACCAGGTCGAGGAGCCCGGCGAAGTTGTCGAAGCCCGGGGTGGTGGCCGTGGCCTTGATATAGCGGCCCGCGATCTTCGTGATCAGCGCCGGGTCGCCCTGGGCCACGGTGCTGCCGAGGGTCTTCTCGTCGGCCTTGAAGTAGAGGTCGTTGCCGATGCGGGTGATGTCGATGCGTCCGCCGCCCAGCGACAGGACGCCGGTGCCGCGCGCCACGCCGGTCAGCTTCAGGTCGATCGTGATCGACTGCGTGCCCTGGACGATCTCGCCCTTGACCTTGACCGACTTGGCCGACTCGGCCGCCACCTTGGCCTTGGCGAGCACTTGATCGGCGGTCAGGCCGGCGAGCTTCGACGGAGCAGTGGTGGTCGACGCGGCCGTGCCAGTCGGCGATGCCGGCGGCGAGGAGCCGCCGCCGCACCCCGCGAGCACACCTGCCCCGAGCGTCAGCGCACACACGACGATAATTCGCAGTTGAGACATGTCTGTGCCACTCGCCATCGTTCGCCTCATCATCGGCCTCCATCAGTGTGCGTCCGGTCAACGGTAGCGATGGTCGGGCGGATGGGGGAGCGGACGGTTCCGTGCGCCCGTGTGACGGCATGACCGCACGGGTGTCATCGTGAGCCGATGGCCCACCTGACGATTCATCTCAGCGACGAGCTGGCCGACCGGATCACGGCGCACGCCCACGGCCTTGGGCAGAGCGTCAGCGACTGGGCG
>JBKKDD010000043.1:0-2981 GCA_046708705.1 Miltoncostaeaceae bacterium
ACGCCTGGTACGGCCGCGCCAACGACGGTCTGTCGAGCCTCGCGCTCTCCGGCGCGCTCTCCAAGTACCACGGCTGGAACTACGAGTTCACGATGACCCAGACCGTGCCGCGGCTGATGAGCTTCCCGGTCGAGCGGACCGACACGCTCCTTCGGTTCGAGACCGGACAGGCCGTCGGTCAGGCGACCGTCGCGGCTACCGCGCTCGGCGTCGGTACCTGCCTGCTCGCGTTCGGTCGCAAGCCGGGCGGTGTCGAGAAGGCGTTCGGGCTCGGCCCGAACCTCAAGATGACGTGGGGCATGGTCCTGGGCTACCCGCTCGAGGACGAGAAGGCCGGCGGTCAGCGTCCCCGCATCAAGTTCGAGAAGCTGTTCTCCAAGGACAGCTACGGCAACCCGTACCCGATGGACAACTCGCTCAAGGGCGCGCTCGAGGCCAAGGGCATGATCCAGGAGCAGGCCCCGAAGGCCGGCCGCTTCGAGGAGATCGACGCGCTGGCGGCGCAGTTCAGCCGCGACCCGGGCGTCGTCTCATGGCCCGAGAAGGAAGTCAAGCGCCTGATGAACGACGACGACTGGGACTTCGGGCCGAACATCCGCAATCGGGCCGAGGAGGTCCTCACGCAGGGGGACCTGCCGGACTACCCGGACGAGATGCGCGAGACGTTCGAGAAGCTGATGGCAGAGCACGGGATCGACACGAACAAGTACCTGTCGTAGTTCCCACGATTTCCTGATTCGCCGGCCTCGCCTCCTCCACATGACGGGGGGGCGAGGCCGGTGTCGTTCAGCGCCCGTTCGGGCTGTCTCGTTGTAGTTTTTTTCGCTCCTGCCGAGGTCGCGGCTACAATTTTCGCCGTTACCGGTTCAAGGAGGTGTAGATGAGGGGTTCTTGGCGCGCCCGCGTCGCGGTCGTATCGGTCATTGCAGGGGCCGCGCTGGTCCCGACCACCGGCTCCGCGGCCGTGGTCCCCGCGCCCGGCGTGGTGTTCGGCGGGGAGACCGCCGACGGCGAGGTCATCACGATCGAGGTCAACTCCGCGCGCACCCGTCTCCTGAAGCTGCAGTTCAGTTGGACTGCCGACTGCGTGGCGGGCCCCGCTGCGACGCCGACGACGGCGATGACGACCGGGTGGACCGAGTACCGCGGCCCGTTCCCGATCACCGCGACGGGCGCGTGGCGCAAGAACGTCGTCATCACCACCACCGAGGGCGCGCTCCAGCAGACGTTCAGCTACCGGCTCGTGGGTCGCCGGACGCGCAGCACGATGAAGGGCACGCTCAATGCCTCGCTCACCGAGAAGGATGCTGCCGGACAGATCGTTCGCACCTGCACGACGCCGAGGATCACGTTCGCCGCCCGCGAGGCGAACGTGTTCGGCGGCTTGACCGTGGGCTCGCGCGACCCGGTCATCGTGACGATGAACGCCGCCCGGACCAAGGTGCTGCGCCTCCGGTGGGACTGGCGGGGCACCTGCACGGCCGGCCCCGCGGCCCGGCCCGACACCTCGCTGGACGTGACGTGGCGTGACTTCCTCACCGACTTCCCCGTAAACGCGAGCGGCACCTTCGGGTTCACGGGCAGTGTGGGTCCCGAGAACGTCCCCGAGCTGGGACTGTCGCGCAACTACACGTACAAGGTCGTGGCACGTCGTGTCGGCCAGACGATACGAGGGACGATCACCTCGTCGTTCGTCGAGTCCGACACGACGACAGGCGGTGTCATCCGCGATTGCGTCGGCAACGCCCCGGTCAAGTTCCGGGTCAAGAACTGACGACGAGGAGGGCGCGGCCGTGGGGTGCGCACCCCGCGGCCGCTACCCTTTGCAAGGGCGCCCGTAGCTCAGCCGGACAGAGCAGCAGCCTTCTAAGCTGACGGTCGCAGGTTCGAATCCTGCCGGGCGCGTATGGAAAATCGTGTAAAAGGCCGTGTCATCGACGTCGCGGGCGGGTTGGGTCAAACTCGGAGAAGATGCGTTTGACTGCCATGCGGGGCCATGCGGGGACGACCGGGGCCATGCGGGACGGGACCTGGCTCAGCGGCCGCGCAATGCACGAGTGCTCAGACGCACCGCCCTGCATGTCGAACTGGGCGCCGGGTCTCACGAGCGGAATCGCCCGACGCCGCTATTCGCAGAGTTGCCCCCGGACGGCGCAGCCGGGGCGGCGCCCGCCAGCGGGGTTGGCGTTGCGTTTGGCGGCGGTATCGTCGAGGGTTCCCGTTTGGTCGTGTCTCCATTGCACGGTTCTCCCCAAAGCCCGATTGCGCGACGGCTCGCACGGGCCTCTGCCTCCTCGAACGGCTTCGCATATCGGAAGGGATTGCCGCGGTAGATGTACACCTTGGCGTAGCCGGTCGCGACGAGGGCGTGGTTGACTGATCCAGCGGCCCCGGACCTCCCGGGCTTGTAGACGTAGGCGAGCAGCCGCCCGTAGCGGTCGCGTCGATCCTGGCTCGCGTCGGTGACCAATCGCACGTCTTGCCCATTCGGGAGAAGGCGCCGAGTCCGTGCGGAGGCTGCCGGCCCGAAGCACTGCACAGATCCCCCGGGACGGCGGGTCTCGGGGGTGTCGATGCCGAGCAGTCTCACCGTGGTCTCGAATCCTCGGGACTCCACCTTGATGGTGTCGCCGTCAACCACGTCTGTCACGGACCCCACGAGGATGACTGGCGCAGGTTCCTGCGCCCGTCTCTGCTCGGTCGCCGCCGCCGGTGCGGTCTCAATGTCGGAGAGGTTTTCGGACCGAGTCCCCTGAGTCGGCTCGTCGGCGGCACAACCCGTCAGACCGAGGACGGATCCGCAGGCGATTACAGCGACGACGATGAGCTCCCGCCAATCACACCCCCACGTGCGGGCCGAGACAGGGTGCCCGCTGGCGCACGCTCTCGACTGGCGACGCATCAGCTCATCCTATCGGCGAGGTCGGGGCGATCCCCGCGTGGAGCAAGGCCCTCGACATGCGTCATCGGGGTTGGGAGGA
>JBKKDD010000044.1:0-2846 GCA_046708705.1 Miltoncostaeaceae bacterium
CGATCTGGGCGGCTGGGCCAAGGTCGACGAGGAGCTGTTCGACCCCGAGTCGGGGTCGATCGCCAAAATCGAGGAGGAGGCGGGGGTGTCGAGCGCCAAGTGACCACCGCGAATCCGCCAGTCGGGCTGCGGCGACGGCGAACCCGCCGCGCCGGCAGCCCGGCGCTGCAGATGGGCGTCGCGACGCTGTGGCTCAGCCTCATCGTGCTGCTGCCGCTGGCGGCGGTGGTCAGCCGCTCGTTCCAGGACGGGCTCGGCGCCTTCTGGGACTCGGCCTTCAGCCGGCAGGGGACAGCCGCGCTGACGTTCACGCTCTGGATCTCGCTGGTCGTCACCGCGATCAACGGGGTGCTGGGGACACTGACCTCGTGGGTCCTGGTGCGCGACGCATTCCCCGGCAAGCGCGTGCTGAACGCCCTCATCGACCTGCCGTTCGCGCTGCCGACCATCGTGGCGGGCATCACGCTGCTCGCCCTCTACGGAGAGGCGATCGCCTACACCAAGTGGGCTGTGCTGCTCGCGCTGATGTTCGTGACGCTCCCGTTCTGCGTGCGGTCTGTGCAGCCGGTCCTGCTGGAGCTCGACCGCGAGATGGAGGAGGCCGCCGCGTCTCTTGGCGCGACGCCGCTCGTGACCTTCCGGCGGATCATCCTGCCGAACCTCGTGCCGGCGATCATCTCGGGCTGTGCGCTCGCGTTCGCCCGGGCGGTCGGCGAGTTCGGGTCGATCGTCTTGATCTCGGGCAACATCCCGTTTGACACCCAGGTCTCGTCGGTCTTCGCGTTCAAGCAGCTCGAGTCCGACAACGTTCGCGGCGCCGCGGCCGTCTCGGTCGTGCTGCTCGCGCTCTCGCTCGTCATCCTGTTCGGGCTGCGGTTGATCGAGCGCCTGAACGCCGGAGCGCGGGAGGACTGATGGCGGGCCGGCTGACGCTGCGCGCGATCGTGCTGGTGTACCTGGGCGCGGTCCTGATGGTGCCGGTCGCCGTCGTGCTGTTCAAGACGTTCGAGCCGGGCCTGGGGTCGGTCTGGGACAGCATCACCACGCCTGCCGCGATCCACGCGTTCTGGCTGACGCTGACCGTGGCCGCGATCGCCGTTCCGCTGAACGCGGTGTTCGGCGTCCTGACGGCGCTCGTGCTGGTGCGCGGACGGATTCGCGGTCGCGGCCTGCTGGAGGCCGTCATCGACCTGCCGTTCGCGGTCTCGCCGGTCGTCGTCGGCCTGGCCCTGGTGCTGCTCTACGGGCGCGGCGGCTGGTTCGGCGACGAGCTTCAGGCGCTGGGCCTGCAGGTCATCTTCTCGACACCCGGCATCGTGCTGGCGACGATCTTCGTGTGCCTGCCGTTCGTCGTGCGCGAGGTCGTGCCGGTGCTGCGCGAGATCGGCGACGATCAGGAGCAGGCGGCGTCGACGCTGGGCGCATCCGGCCTTCAGACCCTGTGGCGGATCACGCTGCCGTCGATCCGGTGGGGCCTGGCGTACGGCGTGGTCCTGTCGACGGCCAGGGCAATCGGCGAGTTCGGGGCCGTCAGCGTCGTGTCAGGCAAGATCTCGGGCGAGACCGAGACGCTGACCCTGCTCGTCGAGAAGCGCTTCACCAACTTCGACCTGGCCGGCGCGTACGCGGCCTCGGCCCTGCTCGCGGTCATCGCGCTGGTCACGTTGCTGGCAATGACCCTGGTTCACCGAAGAAAGGACGCGGAGTGATCTCCGTCACGTCGGTTTCCAAACGCTACGGCGACTTCAGCGCGCTGGACGACGTCTCCGTCGACGTCGCCTCGGGCTCCCTGACGGCGCTGCTGGGCCCGTCCGGCTCCGGCAAGTCCACGCTGTTGCGGGTGATCGCGGGCCTCGAGACCCCCGACAGCGGCAGCGTGCGCCTCGACGAGCGCGATGTCACCGGGTTGGCGCCCCAGAACCGCGGCGTGGGGTTCGTGTTCCAGCACTACGACGCGTTCCGGCACATGACCGTCCGAGACAACGTGGCGTTCGGCCTCAGCATCCGCAAGCGCCCCAAGGCCGAGATCACCGAGACCGTGGACCGCCTGCTCGGCGTGGTCGGGCTGGCGGGCTTCCACACGCGCTACCCGTCGCAGCTGTCGGGTGGCCAGCGTCAGCGCATGGCGCTCGCGCGCGCCCTCGCGGTCGAGCCGAAGGTGCTGCTCTTGGACGAGCCCTTCGGCGCACTCGACCGCAACGTCCGCACCGAGCTTCGCGCCTGGCTTCGACGCCTGCACGACGAGGTCCACGTGACCACGGTCCTGGTCACCCACGACCAGGAGGAGGCCATGGAGCTGGCCGACACGATCGTGCTGCTGAACGCCGGCCGTGTCGAGCAAGCCGGTCCGCCGCGCGAGCTGTACGACCGGCCCGCCAGCGACTTCGTCATGGGCTTCCTCGGCCCCGTCGCCCGCGTGGACGGCGGGCTGGTCCGGCCGCACGACGTGACCGTCCACCTGGAGCCCGACGCCGGGACCAACGAGGCCCAAGTCACCAGGGTGGTGCACCTGGGGTTCGAGGTCCGGGTTGAGTTGCAGCTCGGCGACGGGCAGCCGGTCAGCGTGCAGCTCGCGCGCAACGAGGCCGAGGCCCTCGAGCTGGAGCCTGGGCAGATCGTCTACCTGCGACCGCCCGAGGCCGCGGTGTTCATCGCCGAGGGGATCTGACGCGCGTCACCGGGTCGTCCACGACTCCGGCTCGTTGGCGAGCTTCGCGATCTTCGCCGGCAGGCGGCCCGCGGCGATGTCGGCGATCGTGACGTGCTCGACGACCAGGCGCAGGCTGGTCCTGAGCGCGATCCACACGCGCTGCAGGGGCTCCGCCGCGCCCGGGTAGGTCGTCTTC
>JBKKDD010000045.1:0-13346 GCA_046708705.1 Miltoncostaeaceae bacterium
CGCCACGGCCGGCGAGAAGCCCGCCGCCGTGACCAGGCGCGACCGGCGGCGCAGGGTGGGCCGCCGAGTCCGCTCCTCGGCCGCGCGCCGAAGCGAGCGCGCCAGGAACCGACTCCACGCGGCCGGGCGGTAGCGCTCCGCGCGCAGCTCCGCCAGGAGCTCCCTGGCCCACTCCTCTCCCTCGGTCACTGGCGGCCACCAGTGAGGGATAGCTGAGTACCCCATCGGCAGGCAGGCCCGAGCGACGGCCACCAACTCGCGCATCAGGACCACCTGCCCGCGTGTGAGCGAGTAGCCGTCGGCTGGTGGCCGGCGTCGGCGAAGCAGATCGACATGTCACCCGGTCTACCTGGTCCCCCGCCAGACCGCTCGCTGGCTCGCGAGGAAGCCCGCACTCGAGACGCAGAAGGGGACGAGGTAGTTCACGGCGACGCGGAGCCAGGTTGCGGGCCGCGCGTCGCCGGCGAAGATGATTGCTCCCTGGTTGACCAGGGAGAGGAGCGTCCCGACGAGGAGCGCGATCGGGATGCATTTCGACAGCGAGGGCCGCGCGAAGACCGTCGCGAGGAGGCGCGGTCTCGGCTCCGCAGCCTCCGCGGCGCCCGCTCTCGTCACGCTCGCAGGTGCACCTCCCCCGCCTCGCTCGAAAACTCGAAGTCTGCCGCCTCGCCGTAGGAGGCGTCGAAGCCAATGCCGAACGCGCTCGAGCCCCCGGTAGTGTGTCCAACCCGGAACTCCGGCGCGAAGCCGAACTTCGCATTCTTCACCGTCGTCGGCGACCCGTCGCCCCCGCGGGCGGGCTCGAAGCTGAACTCGGTCTTGTCGCCGACGCTCGCCGAGGGAGCATCGCCGTCCGAGTAGCGTACGTGTGCCCGCTCCATGCCGAGGTACTCGCCGATGAGCGGCACGAACTCGCCGAAGGGGCCGCCCTCCTGCCCCGAGACGATGCGCTCGATCGCCTGGGCTTGCTCGTCGCTGGCGGTCTCGTCGACGACGACGGCCACCTTCCAGTTCCCCGACGTGAGGTTGGAGGGGAACTCGTTGTAGAGCACGAAGGCCACGCCCGAGAGGTCGGTGTCGTCGAGGTTCCCCTCTCGCACCTGCCAGACGATCGCGCCGTGGCATTGCCCGTTCTTGCCAGTCGGCGGCCCGTCCATCGGGCACGGGCAGAGCAGCGAGCAGTCGCACGCCGCGACGTAGGTTCCTGTGATTCGATATCCCATTTCAAGACTCCTTTCCGGCGCTAGGGCGCCATCGGGACCATCTCCATCGGCATTTCCATTCTGGACCCGCCCATCGGGTCGGTCAGCCCCGGCACCGTAGACGGCGCCACGGCCACCCAGATCCCGAGCGCGACGAAGGCCACCGCGAGCGGCCGGGTCAGGCGCGCCCCGACTGGCGTCACCTTCTCCGCGAAGATCACGGCCGCGACGATGGCCATCCAGACAATGCTCATCACGCCGAGCGCGAATAGGATGAGCATGAGCCCCCAGCAGCAGCCCACACAGTAGGCGCCGTGCGCGGCTCCCGTCCGGAGCGAGCCGAGGCGTCCGTCGCGCCAGCCGTGCAAGACGAACTCCAGCGGCGACCGGCAGTGCTTGAGGCAAATCGACTTGAACGGGGTCAGCTGGTAGACGCCCGCCGCCGCGATCGCGCCGCCCGCGACGAGCGGTCCCTGCTCGTCCCAAGCCAGGTAACCGTGATCGATGCCGCTCACCAGCCTGAACACGCCGTAGGCGAGCACCCCGAAGGCGGTCCACACCGCGAGGTAGCCGGCGACGAAGATCCAGGTCGGGGTGAAGTCCTTTCCGCGGCGGGCGCGCTCGCGGGCGACGCGTGCGAAGACGAGCACCATCGGCGCCGCCGCCGGCAGCATCATCGCCGCCATCATCGTGACCCAGATCCCCACATACCAGCCGAGCGCCCCCAGATCGGTGCCGGGACCCATGTCCATTCCGCGCATCCGCTGAATCGTCACGATCCAGGTCACGAGCGCGACACCGAGCAGGAGGGTCGCGATGCCGATCGGGTTCGCGCGCACCGCGGCGCCCAGCCGGCCTTCGCGCGCGGTCGGCTGGGCGTTGCCGCCGAGCTCGTCAGGCGCGACTTTCTCCACCCGAGGCCTCCTCGCGCGAGCGGTTCGTGATGAAAGATGCTAGTCAGCGATCGTTTAGCGGTCAACCTTCGTCGCCTCGACACGCCTGAGCCGCTACGCGCCTCGCGCCCTTCCGAACTCAACGCGATCCATAGACAAGGATGTGCGGTTTCCGTTGAACGTGGCCGAGGATCTCCACGCGAAGATTCCCGCGTCGAGGCTTGTGGTCATGGCCGGTGTCGGCCATCTCAGCGACATGGAAGCGGCCGAGCGCTTCAATGCCGAGGTCCGCACCTTCCTGCGCGCAACGCTGGGCTGAGCGGTCGAGGCGGTTCTCGCGAGGCGATGCGCGCTGTGCGCTGCGCGTACCGGCTGCACCTCTTGGGTGCGAAACCGTACCCAACCTGCTTGAAGGGAGGCGCGGCGGCGGCGGTCAGCCGCGCCGGTTTGGCGGGACCACCTCCTCGATCACCTCGAAGACGCCGTCGAGCAGCACCGAGTCCACCACCTCGGCCATCTCCCGCTGGCGCTTGTCTTCCGCCTGGCTGGCCGCCTGGTCCGCCCGCAGTGCGCGGTAGTCCTCCATCGTGCCCTCGAACAGCCCGAAGGAGATGACCTGGTCTTCGTCCTGGGGGTTGCGCAGGTGGTAGGCGCGCAGGAAGCCCGCCGGCCACTCATCCGGCTCCCAGACGTGGCGGAAGCGATCGTAGCTCTCCGGCTTCAGCCGGCGAGCGGTGAGGAAGCAGAGCATCGAGTCTCCTTCGTTCGCGCTGGGCGGGGCCGACTCTCCGCGGAGCCGACTGGCCCAGCAAACCCGGAAACCGCGCGTACGTCAAGAGGCCCCGCCGGCCATGGCCGTGTCACGGCGGGATCAGCAAGCGGCAACCAGGGGCGCGACACGCGCTCATCGTGGCCGGTGCGCAAGCCGCCTCAGCGCCGCCAAGGGTCGTTCGGATCACCCGAAGTCCCACCCAGGTCGCCGAAGGGAAGCAGCGGCGCCCGCGACGTCGATCTAGGCGTCGTCGCTCGCCGAGCGTTCGTGTCCGCGCGCCCCGGGTGTCGGTGCGCCGGGACCCGGCAGGCCCGCGGCGTTCGTGCTCGCCGGGCTTCCGACCGGTTCCACGGTCTCGGGTGCATCGGGTCCCGCCCCTTCGCCTTCAGGCATGCGACGAACTTGCTCGGCCATCTCACTCGTATCAACGGACGGATGGTCGCGGGGATGGTGGCCTCGCTCATCGCCTGGTGGGAGGCTGTTCTGTGCTCGAGTCTGCTG
This sequence comes from Miltoncostaeaceae bacterium, assembly GCA_046708705.1. Lineage (GTDB taxonomy): Bacteria > Actinomycetota > Thermoleophilia > Miltoncostaeales > Miltoncostaeaceae > CALMEC01. Next base: position 3,369 of record JBKKDD010000045.1, read on the forward strand.
TTGCATGTCCAGAGTTCCCGTGTCGTTTTTCGGTCACGTCTTCAGTCATGGTTCCCACATCGACGGGGTGTCAAACAGGCGCTGGGGACGCGCTCACGTCTCGGCGAGGTCAGACCGGCGGCGCCAGCTCCGTTCGGATCGTCGACGCGATCAACACGCGATCGCGGCCCGAGCGTTTGGCCCCGGGTCAGCGCCTCGTCGGCGGCACGTAGCGCGTCGTGGAACGACTCGTCGGGCTGAGATTCGGCGATGCCGGCGCTGAATGTGAACGCCGGCACCTCGGCATCCTGGAGCGCCTCCTTCAGCCTGGCTCGCGTGCGCTCCAGCACATCGGCCGCCTCGCGCGTGGAGCAGCGCGGAAAGACGATCACGAACTCCTCGCCGCCGTAGCGCGCGACCGTGTCCTGCGCCCGGACGGTCTCCTCGACGGCGCGGGTGAAGACCCGCAGCGCGCGATCACCGGTCTCGTGGCCGTGCGCGTCGTTGAGGCGCTTGAACTGATCCAGATCGGCCATCGCGGTGACATACGGGACGCGGGCGTTTCGCAGCTCCTTGACTCGGTCCTCCAGGCTGCGGCGATTCAGCAGGCCGGTCAGGGGATCCGTCGAGGCCTGCAACCGGCTCTGGTGCATTGCGCGGATCACGCCAAGCCGTGACCCGACCTGGGCGCCGGTCGTCTCCAACACGTCGCGGACCACCTCGCGCGGCGGCTGGCCGTCTGGCCCGATCGCGTGGAGGACGCCGATCGTCCGGCCGAGCACGGTGACCGGTGTACAGACCGCGAAGCAGGCGCCGGTCGCGCGACCGCTGAGCTTGGGGCACGCGTCGATGTCCTCGCTGGATTCGAACACGCGCGTCTGTCCGCTCCTGACCGCCTCGCAGCCGCCGGGGGCGTCGACTCGGCACCCGGGGGCCTCGCGAGCCGGGTCGACGACGAGCGCGCGCTCCAGGCGTGCTTCGCTCGAGTCGGCCAGTAGGAGCTCGGTCGGCAGATTCGAGCATTTGGCTCGCAGCGAGCGACCCGTGACCTCGATGGCCTCGTCCTGGGTGTCGGCCATCTCGAGGGCTCGCTGGAATCGTCGCCGGTATGCGTCGAGTGCCGCCGAGCGCCGAAGCGGCCCGATCACCAGCAACCACAACCCGACGAACCCGGCGATCGTTCCACGAGATTGTGGGTGACGACCTGCTGCGATCGCGTGTCCATGTCGTCCATCAGGCGAAGCGCCGCAATGCCAACGGACGCGGAGACGACCAGGGTGAGCCCGAGCGTCACGAGCGTGCGGATATTGACTGGGGAGCGCATTGGGTCCGAGATCTGGAGTGCCGGCCTGCACGGTATCGACATGCCGGCGCTCGGTCGGCAGCGCAGCTTTGGGATGAAAATGGGATGAAAACGACGAACCCGCCTTCCAGGCGTGCCGTGCCGAGGGAGGTCAGGACGACCGGACCCCGATGCCGATCGCAAGCGGACGGACGATCGACGGGGCGGCGGGCATCTGATGACGCCGAAGCTCGGTCACCTCAAACCCGGCGGCGGCGATGGCGGCGGTCGTGTCGCGGTTCGGCTCGCACCCTCCGGCCAGGGCCCGCCAAACGGTACGCCAGCGATCCTGCCGTCGCGCCAGGCGCGGGCTGTCCGAGCGCACGTGTTCGATGAACAGCAGGCTCCCGCCAGGCCGCAGCACGCGACGAAGCTCGGCGAGCGCCCGGGCCTGGCGTGGCACGCTGCACAGCACGAGGGTCGAGACGACGGTGTCGAACGACGCGTCCGGGAACGGCAGGGACTCGGTTCCGACGCAGAGCGTCTGCAGGTCGGGCCGCGTGCACTCGGCGCGGGCGCGCAGACGGCGCAGCTTGTGGAGCTCGGGATCGGTGAGTACGAGCGGGGAGGCCGACGGCGCGTAGTAGGCAAGGTTGGCCCCGGTCCCGGCGCCGATCTCGAGCGTCGGTCCGGTCGCGCGCGACACGATCTCGCGTCGAAGCGCCCCGAGGCCCCCGCGCTCCACGCGCCGCATGGCGAGGTCATACAGCCAGGCCCACACCCGACCGGAGATCGCACGGCTCATGGCGTGCATCCTTGCAGTGCGCCGGACGGATGACGTGAGGTTCGCGTGCGGGCACGCCCGGCGAGGCGACGGTCGTGCGGGGTGCGGCTACGGCGTGGTGGTCGGCGGGGTCACGCCGCCCGGGGCGGTCGTGGTGGGGGTCGGAGCCGAGCCGGTCGTCGCGGGTTTGGGCGAGGTCGTCGTCCCGGTGGGCTCCGGCTCATCGGGCTTCTCCGGGGCCGGAGGGCCGACCTCGACGATCGCGTTCTCCGGCCGGTAGCGCCAGCGGAACGTCTCGTCGCGGATGAGCTTGCTGCCGCGGTAGACCTCGCGGGTGTAGCTGACCGTGAAGCCCCCGGGTCCCGCCGCCTGCACCACCTTGCGTGTGCCGGGCGGCAGGTCGGGCTTCTTGCGCTCGATCGTCTTGGGCTGCGTGCGGCTGGTCGGCTGGCCGGTGGCAGTCTCGATCCGGCGCCCGAGCTTGGAGGAGTAGAAGGACACGGTGATGCCGTTGCTCCCCGCCCCGACCGACATCAGGATGGCGGCGGGCCAGTCGTTGCGAAACACCAGATCCGGGGTTCGCCACGAGACCGTGGCCTCGCGTCCCATCGGGTAGCGCGAGATGTAGAACTCGTGGGGGGTGTGGGCGATCAGCTCCAGGCCGGCGAAGAACGCGGCGTTGTAGGTCGTCGTCGCGATCTGGCTGACCCCACCGCCGACCGAGTCCACGAGCTCGCCGGCCGCGATCGCCGGGGCCTCCACGAACCCGCGCGCGATCGTGCGCTCGCCGAGCGCGTCGTTGAGCGAGAACCGGCCGCCGGCGGGGATGATCGTGCCGTTCAGGATCTGCGCGCCGCGCCGGATGTTGGTGACCCGCGGCGGGCAGCACTGGTAGGGCGTGGTAAACGCCGAGACCTTCTCGCGGATGCGCAGCGCCCGAGCCTCGGCGGTGGTGAACGCGGCCGGGCTGGTGGCGAGCTTTGCGGTGGTGCTCGGGGCGTCGGGGGCGGCCACGATGGCCGCCCCGAGCGCACGGGCGTTCAGCCGGCGGCCGACCCTGGCGGGTACGACGGCAACCCGTTCCCCGCGGATCTCGAGCCGGGCATCGGTGGGAGGGCGCTCGGCGACCCGCAGCGGGCGCAGCACCGCCGATCGCAGCACGTCCGGATCGAGCTCGACCGCGAGCGTGGATTGGCGCCGCGGGAAGCGCAGCGCCTTGCGTAGGGTCGCGGGCTCGAGCCGCGTGCTGCGCTCGCCGAGGGTGACCTCGCGGCCACGTGCGCTCACACGCTGGGCCAGGGCTTTGGCGGCGGCGGCGTCGTCGTCGTCGATGACGGGTCGCGCGGCACGTAGCGGCAGCTCGACGGATGCAGGGAGCGTCTCCAGTCGCGCGACGAGCAGGTCACGATCGACCGCCGTGCCCGCGGCCGCCGGTGTCGTCACGACATCTCGCCCGCGAACGGCGATGGTCGCCGGGACCGGCTCGTGCCCGATCCGGGTCCGGGCGTCGCGCAGGATCCGGGTGACCGCGCCGTTTCGCAGTATGTAGCGCAGCGGGAGCTCACGCGACCGTGCCATCCCGATGCGTGCCAGCGCGCTGCCGACGCGACTGCGGCTGGACCGCGCGGCGGCGAGCGCCTCGTCAAGGCGCGGGCCGGACGTCAGCGCATCCGCGGGCACCGTCAGCTCCAACGGCCGTGCCGCGGTACCCGTCAGGCGCACCTCGCCGTCGCGCACGGTGGTCGCGTGGCGGCTCAGCCGATTGCGCGCCTTCTCGACGCTCAACCCGCCCACGTCGACGCCACCGACCGAGACCTTGGGAGGGATGTCGCTGCCGGTCGACCCGAGCAGGCCTGCCACGGTCAGGACGAGCGCCCCTGCGCCCACGCCCACGCCGATCCGGCGGCGCCGTCGCCGCTGCAGGCGCCGACGCTCCTCGCGCCGCCCTTGGAGATCGCGCGTCTCGGCCCCGTCCAAGAGCACCTCGGTTGTCTCGCCGTGCGGGGTCATCTGCAGGGGAGTGGTAGCAGGTCGTACCGGATATCACCCTGCCGGAACGTCACGGGCGGGTCGCCTATACTGCACTCCCTAGTGGACGGCGACATCCCGCCGAGTATCGGCGCCCCGCCCGACGGGGCATCATGAGCGACGCCCTTCGGATCGGGGCGGTCCTGCTGCTCGTGCTCGGCAACGCGATCTTCGTGGCGGCCGAGTACGCGCTGGTCACCGCCCGTCGCAACCGCCTGGAGGAGCGGGCCGAGAGGGGTGGACGCAGCGCCCGCAGCGCACTGCGCCTGATGGACGAGCCGGTGATGCTGATCTCGACGGTGCAGATCGCGATCACCGTGTTCGGCATCGCGCTCGGCGCGATCGGTGAGCCGCTGGTGTCCGGGTACTTCGACTTCCTGCCGCGCTCGCTGGCGTTCGCGATCTCGTTCGTCGTGCTGACGTACCTGTCGGTAGCGCTCGGCGAGCTCATCCCCAAGGCGATCGCGTTGCAGAAGGCCGAGGCCATCGCCATCGCGCTGGCCGTACCGATCGGCGTCCTGGCGCGGGCCCTGTATCCCATCGTGTGGATACTCCAAAAATCCACCAGCACGGTGCTGCGTCTTTTGGGGGTCACGCCTGCCCCCGCGGGCATGATCACCTACACCCGTGAGGACATCCTGCACTCGGTCGCCGCGGCCGAAGACGTCGGCGAGATCGAGCAGGCCGAGGAGGAAATGCTCTACAAGGTCTTCGACTTCGCGGGCAAGGAGGTCGAGGAGGTCATGGTGCCGCGGCCCGAGATGCTGGCCATCTTCGCCGGGTTGCCGCCGGCCGAGCTGCTGGCGGCCGTGATCGACTCCCCCTACACGCGCTACCCGGTCTACCGGGAGAGCCTGGACCATGTCCTGGGAGTGCTGCATGTGCGCGACCTGTTCTCGGCGGTTCACGCGAACGGCATCGACGCGGTCGACCTGGAGGCGATCCTGCGCCAGCCGTACGTCGTGCCCAAGACCAAGGACCTGGCGGCGCTGCTCGCGGATTTCCGCCGCACCAAGCACCACATGGCGATCGTCGTCGACGAGTACGGCGTCACCCAGGGCATCGTCACGCTCGAGGACGTGCTCGAGGAGATCGTCGGCGAGATCGAGGATGAGTTCGACCTGCCCGACACCCGGGTGGAGCGCATCGACGACAACCGCATCCGTATCGACGGGACGTTTTCGATCGACGACTTCAACGAGGAATTCGACACCGGTCTTGACGGCGACGACTTCAACACCATGGCGGGTCTGGTGTTCGGCGAGCTGGGCCGCCACCCCGAGGTCGGCGACCTCATCCACGTCGACGGGATCGCGCTCACCGTGCTGGCCATGGAGGGCTCCCGCATCCTCCGCCTGGAGGTCCACTTCCAGGCCGCCGCCGAAGCCAAGTCCTCCGATCAGGACGCCCCCCCGGGATAACGCCCGCCGTCCGTATGCCCGCGGGACCGGTGACTCCTCAGTCAGAGGACCAGGAGCAGGGCGTCGGTCGGGGCGTAGTCGTCGGTCAGGACGGGCACGTCGTCGGTGGGGACGGGGGCGTCGCGGCGCGTGTCGATGGCTTCGCGCAGGTCCGGGGCGCCCGGATGCTCACGGCGCACCGCGTCCCAGCGCCCGTGCACGGACGCGGGTTCAGGCCGCGGGCCATCGGTCGCCACCAGCACGATGTTGCGGACGTCCTCGTCGTCGCTGCGGCCGGGGCGGTCGGCGACGGGGTGGACCATGAGCGTCGGGAACTGCTCCGCGTACGTGCGGTAGATCGCGCGGAAGAGCTTGGACTGCGCGCCGTCGGTCGCGCCGATGATGTTGGTGGCGATGGCCCCGCCCGGGGTGAGGCGGCTGGCCGCGAGCCGGACGAACTCACGCGTCGCCAGGTGCGCGGGGATCGAGTCCGAGAAGAACGCGTCGATCACGATCAGGTCGAAGCGATCGTCGTTCTTGAGCAGGTACTGCCGGCCGTCGTCGACGTGCACGTCGATGCGGGGATCCTCAGGCAGGGCGAAGAACCGGCGCGCGACGTTGACGACCTCGCGATCGATCTCGACGACGTCGAGCTGCAGCTCGGGGAAGTCACGCCACATGCGCTTGACGATCGAGCCGCCGCCGAGCCCGATGTGCAGCACCCGCGTGGCCGCGGGACGGTACGCCAGGCCCATCTGCATCACGGTCTCGTACGGAAACACCGACACGTACGGATCGGCCAGCTCCATGCCGCTTTGAAACGAGTTGTCGAACCGCAGGTAGCGGTTGGTCGAGTCCTGGGTGATCATCACGCGGTGGTACTCGGTGTCCTTGGCGTAGATCGCGTCGAGCGCCTTGGACGCCTTGTCCAGGCTCTCGCTCGGCGTGCCGCGCTGGCGGGTGACCGGCGACCAGTTGGTGGCCTCGGTACTCGACAGGCGGCGCGCGCCGTCGGGGGCGAGCGCCGCGACCGACACGGCTCCCGCGATCGCAAGCGCCGCCGCGGCGACGGCCACCGGCCAGACACGCTCGGACAGCGCCACGGCGATGCAGGCGACGGCCAGGGTGGTCGCCGCGATGGCCAGGAGCTGATCCGTGCCGAACTCGGGGATCAGGAAGAACGCGGTGGCGTACGTCCCCACGATGCTGCCCTCCGTCGAGATCGAGAACAGGCCGCCGGACGTACGGCCGAGCGTGGCGAGTGAGCGGGCGACCAGGCGCACAGCAATCGGGGTCGCGGCGGCCAGTAGCACGCTCGCCGGGCCGAACAGGATCGTCGCGGCGATCAGCGGGTTCAGGCGCGGCCCCGGGTCCCAGCGCACCACGAACTCCAGCACCGGGGTGTCGAGCAGCGGGATCGACAGCACGCCGAGCGCGCCCAGCGTCATCGTCGAGACCAGCAACCAGCGCGCCGGCACGCGGTCGACCGCGACCCCGCCGACCCAGTACCCGATCATCAGGCCGGTCAACACCACCCCGATCAACGCGCCCCACACGAACAGCGAGTTGCCGAAGAACGGCGCCACCACCCGGCTCGCGGCGATCTCCATCCCCAGCAGCACTGCGCCCGACACGAACACCCCGACGCCGATCACGGCGAGGCGTCGGCGTGAGTGGGGGTCGGGCTGAGGTTCGGTCATCGCGGCGCATGGAAGCAGGTTCGGCCGGGAAGGTCCACCCGACCCGGCCGCGGATCGAGATCACTCGTCCTGATCGTGCTCCGCCAGCGCGATCAGACGGGTGAGCGACGCCTCGGTCTCCGCCTTCAGGGCATCAGCCCGCTCCGCCTCCTCATCGGGTAGCTCGACCCGTGCGGCGACGATGCAACCGCCGGGATCGGGCACCAGGCTCCACTCGTGCCGGATGTCCGACAGTAGGCACGAGATCGTCACGCCCGCCCCGTCGCGCCGCGCCGCCACGTCGGTGGGGTAAGCGAAGTCCGGCCACTGCGCCATGTAGCGGGTCACGCGCCCGTCGGCTCCTTCCTCGACCCGGTCCATGCCCGCCCACCACTCCGGGAACCGGGCCGGGTCCCACAGCAGCTTGAAGACCTCCTCGGCCCGGGCGCGACACCGCCCCTGCAGATCGAACGAGACCGCCATCCTCACCCTCCCTTCGCCGCGACGCCGGTGAGCCCCGCGGCGTCGATCGCCAGCTTCTCGAGCTCCCGCTCCGGCTCGACGAGCCCCGCCACGGGAGGACGTCCCAGATCCACCAGTACCGCCGCGTAGGGCTCCCCGGACGGGGCCCCGCCGAGCCGGCGCCAGACCCCCTCGGATCCCCGAAAGCGCCGGGCGGCGAGCGCCTCCTCGCCCCGCCGCGCGGCGACGAGTCCCTGGACGTGCGCGAGCCGCGCGACCAGTGTCTGCGGCAGGTCCGCGGCGCGCACGGCCTCGAATGGCACCTCGGCGAGCGCCGCGTCGGCGCCCTCGCCGTCCCCGGAGCGTGCCAGGGCCTCCGCGAGCCGCAGGCGGGTGAGCGCCCGCGGGATCGGCGCGCCGTCCACCGCAAGCGCCGCCGCCAGGCGACGGGCGGCCTCGACGGGCTGGTCCGCCTCCAGCAGGAGCGTCCCCAGGTCGAAGTCGGCGAGTGCCTCATCCTGGCGGCTGCCTCTGTCGCCGGCGAGTCCGGCGTTCCGCCGCGCGGCCTGGAGCGCCTCGTCGACCCGACCCAGTCGCATCAACGCGTACGCGCGCGCGGCGAGCATCTGGCGCTCCAGCGAGTCCCCGGGCGACGGCCTGCCTGCGGCCAGATCGGTCTGGTGCAACACCCGCTCGAACGCTCCGAGGCACGCCAGGGCGCACGCTCCGGTCAGGGTCGCGAGCGCCGCCAACTCGGGTCGTCCGGAGATGAGCGCAAGGTCCGCGGCGCGCGCGCAGACCTCGGCGCCATCCGCAAACGCCCCGGATCGCACGAGGGCGGTTCCGCGGACACCTTCCAGCTCGGCTTCGAGGGCGCGGTCGTCAATGCCCTCGAGCGTCGAGCGTGCATCGGCGATGAGCGGGTCGACCGCGGCCGGATCGCCGGCCACCGCCTCAGCCCATGCGGCGCTCGCCAGGGCGAGGAGACGCGCCTCGGGAACGGGGTGGGGCAGGGCGTCGATCCGTCCGAGCGACTCCCGCGCCGCCTGCAGCGTCTCGCCGGGGTAGCAGAGCGTCGTATGGAGCCACCGCGCGCGGAAGGCATGAGCCGTTGCGAGCCCGATGTCGTCGCCCGCGTCCGCGAAGTGCGCAACGGCGCGGGCGAAGGCCTCCTCCATATCGGGTCGATCGCCCTTCCAGGCGGACAGGTCTGCCAGCGCGAGCCACAGGTCGGCGTCGACGGCGATGTCCCCCGCGCCGATGGCGAAGGCCTCCCGCAGGTAGGCGGTCGCCTCGTCGAGCGCTCCGACGTTCCGGGCCTTGCGCGCGGCGGCCGCCAGGTAGCGCTGCGCCGCGAGGTCCTGTCCGCCCAGTCGCAGATGCCGCGCGATCTCGGCGGCGGACCGGTCCGAACGCCGGCCGAGCGCCTCGCCGAGGCGGCGGTGGACGTCGGCCCGTCGCGTGGCGGGCAGCGCGGCGTAGCAAGCGTCACGCACGAGCTCGTGCCAGAAGCGCACCTGGCGCTCACGCAGATCCAGGATGCCCTCGTCGACGGCCTCCTGGACCGCCTCCAACAGGCCGTCGGAGCCGATGGCGTCGGCGATCTCCCACAGCTCGATGGGCCGACCCGCCGCGGCGGCAACGCTCACGACCAAGCGTGCGGCATCGCTGAGGGCAGCGAGTTGCGCCTGGGCCGCCGCACGAAGCCCGTCGGCGGGATCGCGCCCCTGGGCGCTCGCGCGGGCGCCAGCGCCGGCCAACAGGGGATTGCCCTCGGCCGTCCGGACGACCCGGGTCATGAGCTCGGCATCGAGACCCGGGCTGATCGCCGTGACCATCGCGTGAACGTCGTCGGACGCGAGAGCGTCCAAGGGGACGTCGGCGACCAGTCCCTCCCTGCGCCGGACGGAGTCGATCGCCAGATCCAACTCGACGTGCTCGGGCGACGGCCGCCGGATGACGACCAAGAGCGCCGCCACGCCGCCGAGCCGGCGCCCGACGTGCGAGAGCAACGCGGCGCTCGACGGATCGGCGCGGTGGAGGTCCTCGAGCACGAGCAGGAGCGGCTGTGCCCGCGCGACCCAGCCGATCAACTCGACCACGGCCTCGAAGACCCGCACACGCTCCAACTCGGGCGTCGTCGAGGTCGGGACGGCGGAGAGGCCCCAGCGCGCCTCGACCGCCGGCAGCAGCCGCGCCAGGTCCGCGGGCCAGGTGCCCGAGGTCGGCGGCGTGGTCAGGTCGAGCAGGTCACGCAGCGCCTCGAGCCAGGGCGAGAACGGCGGCGCCCCCGCAAGCTCGACGCAGCCGCCCGAGGCGGCGCACCCGCCGCCGGCGCGGACGTGGGCCGAGAGCTCGTCGACG
>JBKKDD010000046.1:0-5874 GCA_046708705.1 Miltoncostaeaceae bacterium
GCGATGCTCGTCGCGACCTCGACCCCGGTCGTCGGCGCCGTCGCCGGCCCGGCGCTTGGCCGCCCCCCGCGAGACATCGTGGCCCTCGCGGTTCTCGGGCCGGCATGGACGCTCGCGTACGCCCTCGGTATCTGGCGCGGAGCGCTCCTGTTCCTTCGGAAGCGACTCCGCCACCTGTGATCACAGTCGTGTACGGCACGACGGGGGAACTGATCAAGCTCGCCCCGCTGCTCAAGAAGCTCGAGCAACGAGGCACACCGGCCCTCACGCTCTGCACGGGCCAGCAGATCGAGCAGATCCCGGAGTTGCTCCGGGACTTCGGGCTACGCCAACCCGACATATGGCTCGCGAGGGGGGTGCGGGGTCGTGACCTTTCGCGCCCGCGCCAGATTCCCGGATGGGTGTGCAACGTCGCCGCCTCATGGGCGCGTCAGAGGACGCACGTCGCCCGGACGGTACGGGCCCAGACCCAACCGATCGTCATTGTCCACGGCGACACGTTCACAACCGTTCTCGGGGCAATGATCGGGCGGACGCTTGGTGAACCGGTTGCGCACATCGAGGCGGGGTTGCGCAGCGGCGACTGGCGTAACCCCTTCCCAGAGGAGGTCGACCGGCGACTCGCGTCTCGTCTTGCGACGATTCACTATGCGCCGGGTCCCTGGGCAGCGACGAACCTCCGGCGAGGGTCGACGACCGGCGAGATCATCGACACCGGCGCCAACACCATTCGCGATGCCATCGAACTTGGCGCGGGCGCGGCGCCCTCGCTCCCGCTGCCGCGGGGCGCGTTTGGCATCGCGTCGCTCCATCGCTTCGAGCTCCTCAACGACGCCGCCGCCCTCCGAGCAATCGTGGAACTGTTGCGCGATGCATCGCGGACGCTGCCCGTCTTGTTCGTTGATCACCCGGTCACCGCCGCCGCGCTCAGGACCGCGAAGCTCGACGATCGATTCGATGACCGCTTGGTGCGGATCCCCCGCCAGAAGTACTTCCCCTTCTTGGCGCTTCTGGTCCGGAGCGCATTTCTTGTGACCGACTCGGGAGGAAGCCAAGAGGAGTGCGCGGCGCTTGGACACCCTTGTCTGGTCCACCGCGCACGGACGGAGCGCCTCGACGGCCTCGACTCCTGCGTGGAGCTCTCGAAGCTCGATCTCGAAACCGTCCGCGGGTTTCTCGAGGGGCCCTGGGAACCCGCGCTTGGGACGACGAATAACGCCAGTCCGACTCAAGTGATTCTCGACCATTTGGAACGTCAAGGACACCTCACTCGGCACTAACTCACGCGGTGACCGTCCTTCATGGCGATCCGGAGCGCTCGAACGGTACGAGCGACCGAGTGCGGGAACCATGTCTCATGGATCAGTAGCACTGTCGCGACAGATGCGAGCGTGGCCCACACGATGGCGGTTGGCGACGGATGCCAAGCGACCATCACCGCAACCTGCCCGATCGCCGCAATGCCGACCAGGATCGGGAACGCGGCACGGCGGTGAGCGAGATAGAAGAACAGGTAGACGTTGACGACTCCGACGAGCCCCATCGCCACTCCGAGGATGCCGAAAAGCTCAGCGGACTCGCGAAAATCGCCTCCGAAGGCCCAGACGACGAGTCGCTCCGGGACAAGGAACAATGCTCCGGCCGCCAACGCCGAGAGCCCAACCGTCGACAGCACGCTCGCGAGCAGGATGCCCGCCCCGGAACGTCCTTCAGCCGCCCGCGAGGTTGCTTTGGGCAACAAGACGGTCACGACGACGAGCGAGACGAGAAGCACGAGCTTGGCAACCAGGGCCGCCGCCGCGTAGACCCCGCCGTCATGATCGCTCAGGAATGCGTTTGCGAGCACGACGTCGATGTTCGTCAGGGAGGCGAACGCGAGCGTCGCGCCGACCATCACGATGACTTCCAGCCGGTCCAGGCGTGGCGGTAGCACCGCCGGTTGGGACTCACCCCAGAGGTCACGGAGTACGAACGCGGCCACCCACACCGCAATGGCGGCCGCGACGACATTAACCCCGAGCGCGCCGACGACTCCAAGGCCCGCGAGGAGCGCCGGCACGACGAGAATCGGTCGCGCCAAGCCGCTTGCCACATACGCCATTCCAAGCCCACGGAAGCGCTCCATCCCCTGGGCAAACCCGTAGAGGATCGCTCCCACTGCGAAGAACGCGATCGCCGAGAGCCCGACTGCAACGATGGCGGCCGATTCGACGTTGACGAGCCGACCGATCGGTGCACTCCCCGCAACCGCTGTCACGGTGATTCCGAGGCTCAGTCCGATCGTCCACTTGACCGAACGCCTGAACAGCGCGCTGAGCGCCTTTCGATCACCGATCGCTCGGAGATGGGCCGTCTCGCGGGCCAGCAGGCTCTGGACGCCGCCGAGCGGGAGCGCGGCCAGCGTGCCGAGGGACAGCATTGTCGCGACATCCCCGAACCGGGCAGTACCGAGGAAGCGGATGCAGGCGAGGTTGTAGAGGTAGGCGCACCCGGTGAGAACCGCTGTTGCGAAGGCAAGGCCGAGTCCCGACCGAGCGCCGTGGGACGCACGAATTCGCTCGACAAGGCTTGCCGGCGCCAAAGGGTCGGGGAGTGCGGTGTCGAGCGACTGGTCGGTTGGCATCGGCGATCGCCACACTACCGGTATGCGCCTGCGCGACTCCCCCCGTCAGGTACGCTGGCGCGGTCGTCACCAGAAGGGGAGTTGAATGAGGATCGCCGGCTCGACGGTCATCGTCACCGGGGGCGCCGGTTTTCTCGGCCGCCACGTCGTTACGCGCCTGAAGGCAGCAGGTGCCCGCTGCGTCGTGCCGCGCTCGCGTGAACACGACCTGACAACGGAGGCAGCGGTCGAGCGACTCTTCCGCGAGAACGATGCCGGGGCGGTCGTCCACCTGGCCGCCCGCGTCGGAGGCATCGGCGCGAACCGCGAGAACCCCGGCTACTTCATCTACGCGAACATGGTCATGGGCGCATTGATGATGGAGCACGCGCGGCGCGCCGGGGTTGGGAAGTACCTCCAGGTCGGAACGGTCTGCTCCTACCCCAAGCACACCCCGGTCCCATTTTGTGAGCAGACCCTGTGGGACGGCTACCCGGAGGAGACGAACGCGCCCTACGGCATCGCGAAGCGCGCGCTGCTGACCCAGGCGCAAGCCTACCGCCAGCAGTACGACATGAACGCGGTGACGTTGCTGCCCGTGAACCTCTACGGACCGCATGACAACTTCGATCTCGACTCATCGCACGTGATCCCGGCGCTCATCCGTAAGATGCTCGACGCGGGCCAGGACCCGGACGCCACAGTCGAGCTCTGGGGGGACGGGTCGCCGAGCCGGGAGTTCCTCTACGTCGACGATGCCGCGCGCGCGATCGTCCTGGCCCTCGAGCGCTACGACGAGCCCGAACCGGTCAATCTCGGAACGGGTAATGAGATCACCATCCGCGACCTCGCGGGCCTCATTGCGAACGCAACCGGCTTCCGCGGGGAGATTGTATGGGATACCACCAAGCCAAACGGTCAACCTCGCCGATGCCTCGATACGAGCAGGGCATCGGACGGGTTTGGATTCAGAGCCGAGGCGTCGTTCGAAGACGGGCTTCGGGAGACCGTAGCGTGGTATCGCAACAGCCTCCGCGCGGTCGCATGAGCCTGGTCGCGTATCTCTCGGAGCTGCGTCAGAGATAACGGCCGCTCCCCATAGACCCCGTGCTCCGACGTGCGCAACAGGCCTACGAGCTCGGCCGGTGGAGGGCCTCCGGGCGCCGGGGGGCTGCGCCGCACCTCCTGAAGCAGCGTCTCGTACACAAGCTCGCGCGGCGATTCGAGACACCTGTCTTCATCGAAACCGGGACCTACCTCGGGGACATGTGCCTCGCCATGCGGCGGCGATTCCGGTCGATCTACTCGATCGAACTCGATGAACGTCTCTACCAACGCGCCAAGGCGGTGTTCGCACGTGAGGAACACGTGACTCTCCTCCACGGCGACAGCGCCTCCACGCTCCCATTGGTGCTCAGCAATGTTGATGTCCCGTGCCTGTTCTGGCTCGACGGCCACTACTCCAGCGGTGTCACGGCACGGGGTTCCACGGATTACCCCATCATCGACGAGCTCGCGCACATCGGCGCCCACCGGGTCGTCGGTCACGTCGTGGTGATCGGCGATGCACGGCTCTTCACCGGTTCCGACGGGACACCGTCGCTCGGCGACGTCATCGACGCAGCTCGCGCTGCCGCCCCGACCCATCAGGTCACGATCGCTAACGACGTGATCGTCCTCACTCCCTGACGGGGCCCCCCGAAAGTCAGCACCGGGCAGGCACGCCAGGAGCGTCGATCGCCGCGTCCATGGCGTGACCCCCTCGTTTCGGTCCAGTTGTTGTGAGAGTCCTAGTGTCCACTTGGTGGACGGAGGAGGATCACATCGATGGGTACGCGCAGACGGCATACGCCGGAGCAGATCATCCGCAAGCTCAGGGAGGCTGAGCGGCTGCTCGGTGAGGGACGCACTATCCCAGAGGTCACGAAGGCCCTGGAGGTGTCGGAGCAGACGTTTCACCGGTGGCGGGCGCAGTACGGCGGGATGAAGGCCGACGACGCCAAGCGCCTGAAGGAGCTTGAGCGTGAGAACGCGCAGCTGAAGCGGATCGTCGCTGATCAGCTGCTTGAGGTGCAGGCACTCAAGGAGATCTCCAGGGGAAACTGGTGAGCCCGTCGCGCAGACGAGACGCGGTCCGGATGTTGCAGGATCGGCTCGGGTTGTCTGAGCGGCGGGCGTGCCTGATCGCAGGCCAGCACCGTTCCACCCAGCGGCGTGGTGATCTGCGGGTCGGTAGCGACGATGGTCTTCGCCGACGGTTACGCGAGATCAGCGTGGAGCATCCGAGGTGGGGGTACCGCAAGGCGTGGAGCTTCCTTCGTCAGGAGGGCGTGGTCGTCAACCGCAAGAAGATCCAGCGTTTGTGGCGCGAGGAAGGCCTCAGGGTGCCTCCCCGGCGCCGTAAACGTCGGCGGGCCGGCACGTCGACAGCGGAGGCGGGGCTGCTGCGTGCCAGCGCGCCGGGTGAGGTGTGGGCCCTCGACTTTCAGTTCGACACCACCACCGACGGCAGGCTGTTGAAGCTTTTGCACGTCGTCGACGAGCACACCCGTGAAGCCCCGGCGATCGTGGTGGAGCGCACGATCGACGCCGACGAGGTCGTCACCGTCCTTGAGCGGCTGGCAGGTCGCCTCGGTGCTCCCAGCTACATCAGGATGGACAACGGCCCGGAGATGACTGCGAACGCCATCCGCGACTGGTGCCTGACAAGCGGGACGCACACCAGCTACATCGAACCAGGATCCCCCTGGCAGAACCCGTTCGTCGAGTCGTTCGCCAGCAGGGTCCGCGACGAGGTCCTCGCCGTCGAAGCGTTCACCACCCTGCTCGAAGCGAAAGTCGTACTCGAGGACTGGCGGATCATGTACAACACCATCAGACCCCACTCGAGCCTCGGCTGGATGCCGCCAAGCCAGTACGCCGACGCCTGCCGGCGGGGCCTATAGACCACGGTTCAACAACAAACTCTCATAGCGACCGGACCAACAACCGGGGGCCAGTCAGGTGCTCCCGTACCTCGACATGCTCGCGATCGGGTTTCTGGCCGGAATGGTGCTGGGCCGGGTGGGCGACTTGATCAACGGGGAGCACTACGGCCCGCCGACCGACCTTCCGTGGGGCGTGACCTATACCCACACTGCCGCGCACGTGCCCGCTGTCGGCGTCGCCTATCATTCCGGCGCCCTGTACGAGATCGTCCTGGTCGGTGTGCTGCTCGTAGGTGCGCTGCTGGTCGCGCGCCGGAATCCGCCGGCTGGGACGTTGATGTGGGG
>JBKKDD010000047.1:0-7471 GCA_046708705.1 Miltoncostaeaceae bacterium
ATTCTGGGTGGGTATCCTCGGGTGGGGAACGGGGATTCGACGTTAGCAGACCCCCTCGGACCCCCCGAACGTCCGCGTCGGCGCCCGTTCCACGCTGCTACCGTGGCGCCCCGTGACGAGCGCGGTCCACACCGTCGGGGTCAGGCCGCGTTCGCGGTGGGTGGACCTCGCCCGCTTCGTACTGGCGTTTCTGGTGTTGATGTTCGTGTACGAACTGGCCCGGGACTTCGTCTCGCTCGACGAGCCGGCCACGCCGGCGTACGAGCACGCCGACCAGATCATCGCGGCGGAGCGGGCCGTGGGCCTGTTCGTCGAGGACGACCTGCAGGCGGCCATCCACGCGATTCCCGGCGGCAAGTTCGCGACCACGTGGTTCTACACGATCGCCTACACCGCGGGATACGTGCTGTTCTTCCTGTGGGTGTTCTTCCGCCATCGGCGACACATGCTCTTCCTGCACACCTGGTACTGGGTCACCAACGGCGTCGCGGTGCTCGTCTACTGGCTCTACCCGCTCGCCCCGCCCCGGTTCATCCCGGGCCTGGGACTCGAGGATACGACCAAGGCGGCGCTGGAACTGGGTGGGACCCTGGAATGGTTCCAGCCGTTTCGCAACCTGTATGCGGCGATGCCATCCATGCACTTCGGCCAGACGCTCCTGTACGCCCTGGCCGTCATGTGGATGCTGCGCTCGCGGCGGCGGTGGCTCGTCTGGGCGCTCCCGGCGATGATGCTCCTGACGGTCATGGTCACCGCCAACCACTACTGGCTCGACGGCGTCGGCGGCGCGATCGTGATGCTGGTCGCGCTGGCGATCACGACGGTGGCGATGCGGCGCCCCGCGCCGTGGAAGTCGCTTCGCTAGATGGCGCGGGGAGGGCGGGCCCTCCACGCCGCCTCCCCATTCGCCACGATCCGCGATGCACGGTTGTCGGCGCACGGCAGGCACGTCACATCCAATACACGCGCATATCGTTCGGACTTCTCGTTCGCAAGACACACTAGAACAGGCCTTGCTGGCTCCCGCTCGCGGGGGTCAGGCCCAGGTGGCGGAAGGCGCGCGCGGTGCCCTGGCGGCCGCGGGGGGTCCGCTGGAGGAGGCCCTCCTGAAGCAGGTAGGGCTCGTAGACGTCCTCGATGGTGTCGGCCGACTCTCCCACCGCGTCGGCCAGGGTGCCGAGGCCCACGGGTCGGCCCTCGAACGTCTCGCACAGCACCCGCAGCAGCTTGCGGTCCAGCTCGTCCAGGCCGGCGGAGTCGACCTCCAGGAGCGTCAGTGCCTCCTCGGCGACGGCCGGGTCGATGCGATCGTGGCCGCGCACCTGCACGACGTCGCGCACGCGGCGCAGCAGGCGGTTGGCGATGCGGGGCGTGCCACGTGAGCGGCGGGCCAGGGTGGCGGCGCCCTCGGGGTCGATGGCGACGTCCAGCAGCCCCGCGGAGCGCACGATGATCTGCGCGAGCTCGTGCGGCTTGTAGTAGTCCAGGCGCTCGACGACGCCGAAGCGGTCGCGAAGTGGCCCGGCCAGCAACCCGCTACGGGTGGTCGCGCCGACCAGCGTGAACCGGGGCAGGTCCAGGCGTAACGCGCGGGCGGACGGCCCCTGCCCCAGCATCACGTCCAGCTGGAAGTCCTCCATCGCCGGGTAGAGCGTCTCCTCGATCGCGCGATTGAGACGGTGGATCTCGTCGATGAACAGGATGTCGTGCTCGCCGAGCTGGGTCAGCACAGCAGCCAGGTCGCCCTTCTTCTCGAGGACCGGGCCGCTGGTCTGGTGAAACCCCACCCCCATCTCGGCGGCCAGGATGGACGCAAGCGACGTCTTGCCGAGGCCTGGGGGCCCGGCCAGCAGCACGTGGTCCAGCGCCTCGCCTCGCTGCTTGGCGGCCTGCAGGAAGATCCCGAGCTTCTCCTTGACCGCGGGCTGGCCGACGAACGCCGTCAGGTTCTTGGGGCGAAGCGAGCGGTCGAGCTCGTCCTCGCCGGGGACGTCGGCGGGATCCTGCAGGCGCTCGTCGCTCACCGGCGCAGCCTCGCGAGCCCGTGACGCAGGAGCTCCTCGGCCGAGGCACCTGCGGGCGCGTCCGCAAGCGCGGCTTCGGCCTCGTCTTGGCGAAAGCCCAGGCCGACGAGGCCGTCGCGGGCCGCGATGAACGTGTCCGCGCCGCTCGCCTCACCCGTGCCGCCGTTGGCGGAGGCGATCTCGCCGACCTTTCCGCGAAGTTCCAGCACGACGCGTTCGGCCGTGCGCTTGCCGACGCCCGAGGCGAGCTGGATCTTGGCCACGTCGCCGCGGGCGACGGCCAGGCGGAGCGCGTCGGGGTCGTCCACCCCGCAGATCGCCAGGGCCATGCGCGGCCCGACGCCGCCCACGGAGATGAACGCCTCGAACAGGACACGCTCATCGCCGGTGGCGAACCCATAGAGGTCCAGGGCGTCCTCACGCACGACGAGGTGCGTGGTCATGGCGACCTCCTGGCCGACGCTCGGCAGGCTGCGGGCGGTCGTCGCGGAGCAGCGCAGGAGCAGGCCGACGCCGCCGACCTCGACCACGACGACATCCGCCTCGACCGCGGTCAGGCGTCCACGTACGGAACGGATCACGCCGGCGAGGCTACTGCGCGTTGCGGATGGCAGCCCGCAGCGGCTCGCGGTGCAGGAAGCAGATGGCGGCGGCGATGGCGTCGGCGGCGTGGTCCGTCGCCGCGTCGTGGCGGGTCAGGCGCGTCACCATGGCGCGTACCTGCTCCTTGTCGGCCTTGCCGCTGCCGGTGATCGCGAGCTTGATCTCGGTCGGGGGGTACTCGGCCACCGCGAGACCGCAGGTCGCGATCGCCACCAGCACGGCGCCACGCGCCTCGGCCATCCCCATCGCGGCCTTGCTCACCGGGTGGATGAACCACGACTCGACGGCGGCTCCAGTCACGGCGTGACGGGAGGCGACCTCGCAAACCCCGGCGAAGAGCGCGTGTAACCGCTCGACGTGCGGTGTCCGTGGGCTCGTCTTGAGCGTCCCGGCGTCAAGCACCCGAAGCGCGGATCCGGTCCGCTCCACGACCGCCCACCCGGTCGACGCGAGCCCAGGGTCGATGCCAAGGACGATCACGCCCCCCAGGGTAGCGCCCCCCCGGGGGGACTCGTCCCGCCAGTCCCGCCCGGCGGCACCCAACGTGTGTCATCGACATCACACGTGGCACACGCTCGCGCCAAATGGCTTTTGGACCCGCAGCAACGTGGTCTCGCGGCACCGTCCCATGGCCGTTTGACAGGGTCCACGGGGAGGGCCTGCCCTCCCTGTGTCGACTAGCCGGCGACCGCCTCCAGGACTTCTTCGCTGATGTCGAAGTTGGCGTAGACGTCCTGGACGTCGTCGTTGTCCTCGAGGGCGTCGACCAGGCGAAGGAGCTGGCGGGCCTCCTTCTCGTCGGGCTGGACGGTCGTCTTGGGGACCATCGTGAGCTCGGCCGAGACGTACGCGATGCCCGCGGCGTCCAGTGCTTGGCGGACGACCATGAGCTCGGTCGGCTCCGTCGTGACCTGCCACTGGCTGCCGTCCTCGACGATGTCCTCCGCCCCGGCCTCGAGCGCGAGCTCCATCAGGGCCTCCTCGTCGATGCCGTCGCCGTCGCCGTCGATCAGGATGATGCCCTTGCGGTCGAACTGCCACGCCACGCTGCCGGGCGTGCCGAGCGACCCGCCGTTCTTGGTGAAGATGAACCGCACGTCGCTGGCCGCGCGGTTGCGGTTGTCCGTCAGGATGTTGCAGATGATCGCGACGCCGCCCGGGCCGTACCCCTCGTACAGGATCGCCTCGTAGGCCTCGCCGTCACCACTGCCCGCGCCGCGCTGGATGGCGCGCTCGATGTTGTCCTTGGGCATCGAGGCGTCCCGCGCCTTCTGCACCGCCGTCGCCAGGGTCGCATTGGACTCGGGGTCCCCTCCGCCCTCCTTCGCCGCCATGATGATCGCCCGCGAGAGCTTGGAGAAGAGCTGGCCGCGCTTCGCGTCCGCCGCGCCCTTCTTGCGCTTGATCGTCGCCCATTTACTGTGCCCTGACAAGAACCGCACCTCCCGACGCATCGTCTGCCGCCCTGCGGGGGATCGCTGCCCGCACCATCTCGACGAACAGCGCGTGGATGCGCCGGTCGTCGGTGAACTCCGGGTGAAACGCCGTGACCAGCAGGTCGCCCTGCCGTGCCGCCACGGGGTGTCCGCCGACCTCGGCGAGCACCTGGACGCCCGGGCCGTGCTTCTCGATCCACGGCGCCCGGATGAAGACCGCGGGCATGGGCGCGTCGCCCAGCACCGGCATCTCCAGGTCCGTCTCGAACGAGGCGACCTGGCGTCCGAAGGCGTTGCGCCGGACCACGGTGTCCATGCCGCCGATCAGCGCCTGCGCACCCGACGTCGTGGCGCCCGCCAGCATGATCATCCCCGCGCACGTGCCGAACACCGGCAGGCCGTCGTCGATCAGCTCGCGCACGCGCTCCAGGAGCTGTGACCGTCCCGCAACCAGCCCGAGCGTCGAGCTCTCGCCGCCCGGGATCACGAGCCCGTCAAGGCCCTCGAGCTCGTCCGGAGTGCGCACCTGGCGGGTCGCGGTACCGACCGCCCGCAGCGCGTCCTCGTGCTCGGTGAACGCGCCCTGCACCGCCAGCACGCCGATGTGCGGGCGACCGATCATGTGCCCCGGGTGTGCAACAGTTGGCTCGCGCTCAGCGTCTCCATCCCGATGCCGACCATCGCCTCGCCGAGCCCGCTCGACACGCGCGCCAGGACGTCCGGGTCGGCGAAGTGCGTGACGGCCTCCACGATCGCCCGCGCCCGCGGCGCCGGGTCCTCGCTCTTGTAGATGCCACTGCCCACGAACACCCCGTCGGCGCCCAACTGCATCATCAGCGCGGCGTCGGCGGGCGTCGCGACGCCCCCGGCCGAGAAGTTGACCACCGGCAGCCGCCCGTCGCGCGCCACCTGCGCCACCAGCTCATAGGGCGCGCGCAGCTCTTTGGCCACGGCGTAGAGCTCCTGCGGGTCCATCGATGACAACCGGGCGATCTCGCCGCGGATCGCGCGCATGTGGCGCACGGCCTCCACCACGTTGCCGGTCCCGGCCTCGCCCTTGGTGCGGATCATCGCCGCCCCCTCCGCGATCCGGCGAAGCGCCTCGCCGAGATCGGTGGCGCCGCACACGAACGGCACCGTGAACGCGTGCTTGTCCACGTGGTGGGCCTCGTCGGCCGGGGTCAGCACCTCGCTCTCGTCGATGTAATCGACGTGGAGGGCCTGCAGGATCTGCGCCTCGACGAAATGGCCGATGCGGCACTTGGCCATGACCGGGATCGTGACCGCCTCCTGGATCGCCCGGATCACCGTCGGGTCGCTCATGCGCGCCACGCCGCCGGCCGCGCGGATGTCCGCGGGAATGCGCTCCAGCGCCATGACGGCGTCGGCGCCCGCGTCCTCGGCGATCCGCGCCTGCTCCGGCGTGGTGACGTCCATGATGACCCCGCCCTTGAGCGTCTGGGCGAGCCCCGACTTGACACGCATGGTGCCGGTGCGCCCGTTGGCAGGCGCCTGATCCTCCGACAACTCGTACTCCCTACTCGACGGCCGTGCGCGTGATTGTAGCCGACGGTATGGTGACCGCCGGCCCGGGCGGGGCCGCCGTCGCGATCTCACCCGGCCGGGTCCCGCGCACAGGGGGCGAGCCGGGCACACGTTCCGGCGTTCGGCTACCCGCCGACGGCGGCGAGCTGCGGGGAGGCGGCGGCTGACGGAACCAGGCCGTCAGCCAGCGCCTGCGCGACCGCGATGAACGCGACCAGGCCCGGGGCTCCGCCCCGCTCGTCGGCCGGCACGACCAGGGACACGGGGGCCCGCGCCACCGGCGACAGGCTCGAGTCGACCAGCGATACCGCGGGGATTCCCGCCGCGCGCGCCGCCTGCAACGCGGCGTCGGCAACGGCGGTCTCGCGACCGACCGCGACCGCCAGCACCGCGGCGGTGCGCTCCAGGGCGCCCAAGCGCGCCCGATATCGCGGCTCCAGGCTCTCGATGACGAGCACCGCCCGCCCGGCGCGCTCCACACGCTCCTCGATCAGCGCGATCACGGCGCGCGCATGCCCTTCGCCCGCGAGCACGAGCGGGGTGCGACCCGCCAGCTTGGCGGCGAGCGGTCCGACCCCCTCCCGGCCCAGGCGGACCAGCGTGTCGTCCAGGGCCAGATGGTCGGCGGCGAACACGTGCTCCAGGCCGTCGCCACCTGCGAACAGGCCGAGTTGGCCCGCGCGCCGCGGTGGCAGCGCCGGCCGCTGCGCCGCGCGCACGGTGCGCTGCAGCTCCGGATACCCGGCGTAGCCGAGCGCCTGCGCGAACCGCACCACGGTCGCCGGGCTGCAGTGGGCCGAGTGGGCGACCTCGTGCGCCGACATCAACGGCAGCTCCGCGAGGTGGTCGACGAGATAGCGGGCAAGTGCCTGCTGCGCCGGACTGAACGTCTCGTAGTCACGGCGGAGGCGCTCCGCAAGGGTGTGGGCGTCTGGTGGCATCGCGAAGTTGGTTCGACATCGACGACCCGCACCCTTCTCGCCAGACCGCATCCAATCAGGCGCCGGCTGGGGCCGCTCCCCCCTCGCGCTGCAAGGCGCCCGCCGCCTCGGGGCTTCCCGGCGCGGGCCAGACCAGGTCCTGCGGCTCCAGCGTCGACAGCGCGACCGCGGCGTCGTCGGCGGCGCGTTGGGCATGGGCGGCGACGGCATCCTCGAACAGGTTGCGCATCTCACGACCGTTGCCGAAGCTCGGACCCGCGGTGACCGCCATCGTCGCGCACACCTCCACCAGGCGAGCGTCGGCGGCCTCGGTCAGCGCGTAGTCGAACCCGGCCGCCATGCGCCGGAAGATCTCGGCGAGCTCGTCCGGCACATAGGCCGCGAACTGCAGGATCGTCGGAAAGCGGCTGCGAAGCCCCACGTTCCCGTCGAGCATCCGCTGCATCGGCTCGTCGTAGCCGGCCAGCACGACCGCCATCCGCTCCCGCTCGTCTTCCATGCGCTTCAGGAGTGCCGCGACGGCCTCGTGCCCGAAATCCTGGTCACCACCGATGCCCAGGGCGTACGCCTCGTCGACGAACAACACCCCGTCCAGCGCCCGCTGCACCATCTCGTCGACCTTGATGGCCGTCTGCCCGACGTATCCCGCGACCAACCCGGCGCGGTCGGTCTCGACCAAGTGGCCCGCGTCCAGCACGCCGAGCCCTCGGTAGATCCGCCCGATCAGGCGGGCGACGGTCGTCTTGCCCGTGCCGGGGGGTCCGACGAACACCAGATGCAGGCTCGTCTGCGGCACGCGCTTGCCGGCCGCCTGGCGCCGCGCCTGCACCGCCAGTACGTCCACGAGCCGGTCGACCTGTTCCTTGACGGTCGCGAGACCGACCAGCCCGGCGAGCTCGGCCCGCGCCGCCGCCAGGTCCGC
>JBKKDD010000048.1:0-4382 GCA_046708705.1 Miltoncostaeaceae bacterium
CCTGCGGCGTCACCGCCGCCGCCGAGTTGCTGGGAGACGCCGTGCTCGGACGGTTCGGCCCGTGCCAATGGCTGACGGGGCCCGACACGCCGTCCGCGCTGGGCGGCCGGGACTATCCGGCCGCCCAGGCGTATGCCTGCGGCCTGATCGCCGAGCGAGCGATTGCCGCTGCCGGGGGCACCGATCCGGTGCGC
Organism: Miltoncostaeaceae bacterium; assembly: GCA_046708705.1. Lineage (GTDB taxonomy): Bacteria > Actinomycetota > Thermoleophilia > Miltoncostaeales > Miltoncostaeaceae > CALMEC01. The sequence goes on from JBKKDD010000048.1 coordinate 195, forward strand.
GTATGGGATGCGGCCCGCGCGCTTCGCACCGCGACGTTCTTCGGCGCGTTCGCGCTGGACGATCATGGGCGCCAGATCGGGCACACCCCGCTTCTGGTGCGCTGGACGGCGTCGTCCGGCGGACCGGTGCGCACGGTCGCATGGCGATCGGGGGCCGAGTGACATCTGCGCAGGGGGTCGATGCGCTGATCGGCTGGTTCGAGCGATACGGCGCCGACCTGCCCTGGCGGCGGACCCGTGACCGCTACGCCGTGCTCGTCAGCGAGGTGATGCTGCAGGCGACCCAGGTGTCGCGCGTGGTGCCCTTCTACGAGCGGTGGATGGAGCGCTGGCCCACGCCGCGCGCGCTCGCCGATGCATCCCTGGGCGACGTGCTGGCGGCATGGCAGGGCCTCGGCTACCCACGCCGCGCGCGCAACCTGCACCGGGCGGCGGGCGTGATCTGCGACGGCGGGTGGCCGGAGCGCGTGCGCGACCTGCCCGGCGTCGGGCCCTACACCGCGGCGGCCATCAGGTGCTTCGCCGACGGCGAGGACGTGCTACCGGTCGACGTCAACGTCGCGCGGGTGCTCGCCCGGCGGTGGCCTGACGGGTGGCCGGGCACGCCCGCGGGTCGGGCGTGGCAGGCCGGACAGGCGCTGATGGACCTGGGGCGGGAGGTGTGTACGGCGCGCGCCCCGTCCTGCGAGCACGGTTGCCCGCTTCGCGCCGGGTGCCCGGCGGCGCAGGCCGGAACCGTCGCGCAGGTCACTCCCGTAACACGGCGCCAATCGCGGTTCGCGGGCTCGATGCGCCAGCGCCGTGGGCGCCTGCTGGCCGCGATCGCGACCGACGGTCGAGTGGATCTGGCGCTCGACGCAGAGGCGGCCGCGACGCTCGTGGCCGACGGGCTGGCGCGACGAGGACGCCGGTACCTGCTCCCCGCGCGGTGAACCCGGGGGGCGAACGCGATAGAATCCCCGCCCCGGTGAACGCGGAGGTAACAGTGGCCAAGTCCAAGAAAGAACGTCGCAGCAGCATCAGGCACATGGCGGCCGACGACGCCTTCTCCGTCCTCGAGGCGCTCGAGGCCGCCGAGCAGCGCGAGGGGACGACCCGGTCCGACGAAACCTCCGCGGACGGCGAGGACACCGACGAGGAAGCCGACGGGACCCCGTCCCGCGCCTGAGCGCCGTGGTCGTGGACCGCGGCGTCAGTAGGGCGGCGGCAGCCGGCGGCCTGAGAGGGCCAGGACGGCGTCGACGGTCGCGAGTACCCTGCTCTCGCGGGTGACCGCGGTGAAGCGAAAGCCGCCGTCTCCCTCCTGGAGCCCTCGCAACGCAGCTCGCGTCGCGGCCGGAGGCGTTCGGCCCATCGCCCGCAGGGCACGGATGGCGATGGCGGTCGAGTTCGCCTCGGTCGCGGCTCCGCGGCCGTCGATGCCATACCCGCCGCGTGGGTTGGCCTGCGCGGTCAGCCAGGCGGTCGCGCCTCTGAGCGCGGGATCGCTCGACGCCACGCCCGCCGCCCGTATCGCCTCGATCGTCAGACCGGTCGCGGAGATGTCGTCGGGCCCGGTTTTGCGCAGGGCGAAGCCCCACCCGCCCGTGCCGCGTGAGGCGCGAAGCGCGGTGATCGCTGCGCGGGGGATGGCCACGCGCGCCGAGCGCAGCGCCAGCATCGAGTACGCCTGGTCGTATGCGGTGGCGCTGTAGCGCCCCGCCGCGTACTGGCGCTGCAGGCGGGTGATGTAATCGACCCCGCCGAACGCGCGCGGGTTGCCTCCCGCGGCCACGACGGCCATGACGACCTTGCCGATCGCGCCGGCGGTCGTCCCGTATGCCGCGGCCTGCCCGCGCATCGCGGCCAAGCGCGGACGCAGCGCGGTCTTGGAGCGCCCAGCCGCGGCCATTGCCACGATCGCGTCGGCCTGCTGGCCGACAGTCTGGATCGAGGCCGCTGCCAGCCACCCGGCCCCCCGCACGGTCGCCTGGCGGTCGGTCTGGCCGAGCGCGGCCGCCGGCGCGAGCAGGGCGACCAGCCCGGTCAGGGCGACACGCCTCATCATCGCGGGCCCGCCTTGGCCGTCACCGTGAACGAGATCGCGTTGAACGGGACGACCCCGCGCACCTCACGGTTGCCGGCTCCGTCGGCGGCTCGGCTCCATGCGCGGTACGTGCCGGGCAGCAGCTTGGCGCGAAGCGGCAGGACCCACCGGCTGCCGCTGAGGCGCGCCGGGATCAGGCGACGCTGCGCGCATGATGTCGGCTCGCCGAAACCACCGCGCGGTCCCATGAAGCGGCAGAGGGTGCCGACCCGTCGCGCGATGGCGACGTCGACCGTCGCGATGTCGGACCGGTCCGGTCCCGCTGACCCGCGCAAGGCGCGGACCACCTGGTAGCGCCGACCCGACGCCGGGAACGAGATCGCGCTGCCGGGAGCCACCGTGTCCGCCGTCCCCGGCGTGACCACCGGGGTCGGCGGTGCGGGGGGCAGGTTGCAGACCGCCGGATCCGCGCCATACGAGCACACCGCTCGGGCCTGACTCCGCACGTCACCGGTTCGCGTCGCGGAGACGGGCTTGACCCCCAGACCGGTCGCCGGCAGCGACGCCTTGCCCAGGGCATCCACGGTCACGACCTGATCGCCGTAGGTCACGACCGCTCCGGCCGCAGCAACGGCGACGCCCGCGTTGTCCACGCTCGTGACCGTGACGTCGAACGACCGGCCTTGCGCCACCTTGTCCGACGAGACGACCAGGTTGAGCTCCCGCGCGTTGAAGTCCGACACGAACGCCCAGGTCGCGACGTCACCCGCCTTGAGTACCGTCGTGTCGGAGCCGGTGGCGCTCGCGCTGCCGTTGACCTTGAGCCGCCAGGACGGCGAGAACGACACCGGCATCGTGTCGGTGCCGATCCTCGTCACGAACGAGCTTGGGACGCCGAAGTTGAAGATGTCGAAGCCGAGCGGCAACCCGAACGTGCCCGTGGCATTCGCGAGCTGCGCCGTGGCGCTCGCCGCGGCGACCGTGACGGTGTCGGCGTCGGTCGAGTCCGCGATCGCGACCGTGGCGGCCGGGTCGTCGTCGACGGTGATCGGTGTCTCGGGCAGGACGTTGGTTGTCCCGCCCTCGACGCGGATCGTGGTCGCGATCGGCGCAGAGAGCGCAGACGGGGTTGTTGCGAGAGTCGCCGCGAATGCGCAGACGACCGCGATGCGGTGGGTCTTCATGCTGGAGCTCCTCGAACGCGGAGGGATATGGGGTGTCAGCGCCGGTCGGAGCAGGTCTCCTGGCTTCCCGATCATCGCGGCCCCCGCGCCTTCCCAAGGTCTCCCTCAGTGGCCGGCTCTTCACCCGGCGGGTACCGCTCCCGAGTCACAGTGGCGCGACCGCGCCGGATTCTCACCGGCTTCCCTCGCACCGACCGAAAGCCCCGGTAGCCTACCTGCCCGCTTCTCTCTCTGCAGGATTTCCCGCGGCTTGTGTTTTCGGCCATCCGGTTCAGGGCGCGCAATCGACCGGACGCCCCGGTTCGTTCAGGGGGCGCGTGATCTGCCGGGTGGTTGGGTCAGGCGAAGGCCCACCCCGGTGCGTACGGCGAAGGTCTGCGATCACCTCGCGCGGCGGCTCCCCGGCGGCGAAACGCCGCCTGGCCTCCAACCGAACCTCAGGCCACGAATACGACCCGGGCTTGTCGCGATCCATTGCGGCACGCCGCACGCCATGCACGTGCGCCGTCAACGCCACCCAAACGTTTCCTGGTCGTCAACCGTCCGTTGGCGGCGACCCACGCCGCCGCGATCCGGGCCACCTGCTCGGCGGTCCGGGCCCCCAACGTCACTCGCGTCTCGGAGTCGCACCGATACCATCCGTCCCAGCGATGCCCGTCTCACTTCACCGGCTGTTGACGAGTCCCGGACGTTTCAGCGTGTTGATGCTGGGCGTGATGGTGCTCGGGCTCGGGCTCGACCATTTCGCGTCGCTCGGGTGGCAGATGGTGCTGGCGATCTGCACGTGGGTCATCCTGCTCGCCGTGTGCGTCCCGCTGACAGCGGACCAGCGCGCCCGCACGGCCGTGGTGATCATCGCCGCCACGATCGGCGAGATCCTGGGCTCGATCGTCTGGGGCGCGTACTCCTACCGCCTCGGCAACCTGCCGCTGTTCGTACCGCCCGGGCACGGGCTCGTCTACCTGACCGGCCTTCGTA
>JBKKDD010000049.1:0-6621 GCA_046708705.1 Miltoncostaeaceae bacterium
GGTCTCCTACGCGCGACTTCTGCGTGGCGAGACGGTAGCCATTCGTCGCCACGAGTACGTGCTCGCGGCCCGGGCCGCCGGGTTCGGTGATGCCCGCATTCTGCTGCGGCACATTGGTCCGAACGTGATCACGCAGGGGGTCGTGTACGCGATGTCGGACATCGTCGTGATCATCGTGGGCATCGTGACCCTCAGCTATCTCGGTCTAGGCGTTCCCCCACCCACGCCAGACTGGGGCAGCATGATCTCTGACGGTCAAACCTTCATCACGACCCATTGGCACCTTGCGACAGTGCCCGGGCTCGCCGTGGTCGTCACCGGGCTGGGATTCGCCCTAGTCGGCGACGGGCTGGCGCAGCTCCTGCGTCCCGAGTGAACGTCCCCCTCTTGCAGGTTCGTGACCTGCAGGTCGACATCCGTAGCCGCAACGGCTCTGTCCGGGCCGTCGACGGCGTGTCGCTGGAGCTCGCCCCGGGAGAGACGTTGGGCATCGTCGGGGAATCGGGTAGTGGCAAGACTACCCTTCTGCGCGCGATCCTTGGCCTCCTGCCCGCGAGCGCATCGATCTCCGCCGGTGAGATCCTCCTCGGGGAGCGCAACCTATTGCGGCTGTCCGCGCGAGAGCTGGAGCTGATCCGTGGCAAGCGGATCGCCATGGTCTTCCAGGAGCCCATGACGGCCCTTAATCCAGTCATGCGCGTTGGTGACCAGGTCGCCGAAGCGGCTCGCGCCCATCTGCCCCTCGGTCGGCGCGACGCCCGGCGACGGGCGGTTGACCTCATGCGGCAGGTCGGAATCCCCGACAGCGCACGACGGGCAGGTTCGTATCCGCACGAGCTCTCAGGCGGCCTACGTCAGCGCGTCATGATCGCCATGGCGCTCGCCGCCGAGCCGGAGATCCTTCTCTGCGATGAGCCGACGACCGCGCTCGACGTGACCGTCCAGGACCAGATCCTCCTACTCCTGAGCTCCATCTCCAAGGCGATGGGTCTGGCGATGCTGTACGTGACCCACGACCTCGCGGTGGTCGGCCAGGTGTGCGACCGGCTGGCTGTAATGTACGCCGCCGAGCTCGTCGAGACCGGCCCGGTGGACGAGGTCTTGCGCTCAGCACGCCACCCCTATACACGCGGCCTCCTGCGCGCCTTGCCCGAGGCCGCAAACGCTCAGCGCCGGTTGGAGGCCATTCCCGGTGCTCCGCCCGACCTTGCCGCGCTGCCGGACGGATGCCGCTTCCGGCTGCGCTGTCCGTTCGCACAGCCGGATTGCACGGCCGGCCGCTTCCCGCTTCGCGAGCTGACGGCGACGCGGGCGACTGCATGCATCCACCACGACCGCCTGACGCCGGATCCGCGGGAGGTGGTGCATGGGACTGCCTGATCCGCTCCTCAGCGTCCGCGGACTGCGTGTCGAGTTCACACGCCGGTCGCTGGTCGGCCGCCTGCTACGTCGCGCACCCGATCGGCTGACCGCGGTTGACGGCGTTGACCTCGACCTGTTTCGAGGAGAGGCGGTTGGGCTGGTCGGCGAATCGGGATGCGGGAAGTCGACGCTCGCGCGCTCCCTGGTCGGCATCCAGGAGACCAGCGGCGGCTCGATCACGCTGGAGGGAGCTGTCCTGACCGGGCGTCGGTCGCTCCAGCAGCGGCGCAAGATCCAAATGGTCTTCCAGGATCCGTACTCGTCCCTCAACCCGCGGATGAGGACCGGCGCCGCCGTCCGCGAGGTGCTGGCAGTGCACCATATGGTCAAGGGCAAGGAGCTCGACGCGCGGGTCGCCGAGCTCTTCGATATGGTGGGGCTGTCGCGCCGGCTCGCTCGGTCCTATCCCCGGGCACTCTCTGGCGGGCAGCGTCAGCGGGTCAGCATCGCCCGTGCGCTGGCCCTGGGACCGGAGATCCTCGTCGCCGACGAGCCGGTCTCCGCCCTGGACGTCTCGGTACGGGCTACCGTGCTCAACCTCCTCGCGGACCTGCGGGACGAGCTGGGCCTGACGCTGCTTTTCATCGCCCACGATCTCAGCGTGGTGCGCCACGTCTGCGACCGTGTGGCGGTGATGTACCTCGGCCGGATTGTCGAGAGTTCGCCGACCACGCCGCTTTTTGCGGATGCCCGCCACCCGTACACGCAGGGACTGCTGGCCGCGGCTCCCTCGATGACGCGGGACGCACGATCCAGTCGCCCGGCGGTCTCCGGCGATCCCCCGAGCCCCTACGACATCCCCACGGGTTGCCGCTTTCATCCGCGCTGCCCGATCAGCCAGCCGCTTTGCAGCGTTTCTGACCCAGATCTCGAGCCCGGACCGAACGACCCGCAGCATGCCACCGCCTGTCACTTCGCTTGGTCCGCGCGACCCAGCGCACACGTTACTGAAGCCGAGCTCGACACGCTCCCAGCATAGGAGGAACCGATGGCGCTCCTGCTCACGGCAACATCCGTCATCACAGGTCGCGATGAGGACCCGATTCCGCGCGGAGCCATCCGCGTGGATGACGGACGCATCACGGCCGTCGGGGACATCGACGACTTCGGGCCGTCTGCCGGGGATGACGTGCTCGACCTCGGCGATACGACAATCCTCCCCGGGCTCATCGACTGTCACGAGCACCTGTCGGGCCACGATCGGTACGCCATCAACGATCCCTCCGTGGTCGAGCCGGACATGATGTTCGCCCTCGTCGGAACGTGGCACTGCCGAAGGCTCCTGGATGAGGGAATCACCACGATCCGGATCCCCGGAACTCCCGGCCACATCGACCTGACGATCCGCCGTGCGATCAACGAAGGCTACCTCGAGGGGCCGCGCTTCATCTGCGCGGGCCGGAACCTGTCGATGACGGGCGGTCACGGATCGGTCTCTGGCATCGAGGTTGATGGTCCCGATGAAGCACGTCAGGCTGCTCGAGCCCAACTGAAGGCGGGCGCCGATTTCGTCAAGCTCGTCGCGAGCGGTGGCGTGGGGATTACCCGCCCCGGAGAGCTCCCGAGCCAGCCGGAGCTCACAGTCGAGGAGATGCGGGCGGCCGTCGACGCGGTGCACTCGGCGGGTCGTAGAGTCACAGCCCACGCCGATGGTGAGCCGGGCATCCAGAACGCCCTCGATGCCGGCGTCGACTGCATCGAGCACGGCATCTACCTCACCTCCGCTCAGGCACGCGAGATGGCGGAGCGTGGCGTCGCCCTGGTCCCCACGCTCTCGACGATGGAGGGGATCGCGTATCGCGGCCTGGAGTACGGGATGCCCGAGACATGGATCCCGATCGCCATGTCCATCCTGGAGCCGCACCGTGCTTCCTTCCAGCACGCGCTCGAAGCGGGCGTCCACTACGCGACCGGGACCGATGGATTTGGGAACCTGGTGGACGAGATCAAAACGTTCGCCTCGTTCGGGGTACCCGCGTATCGGGCAATACAGGCAGCGACGCGCGATGCGGCCCTGGTGATCGATGCGCACGCGGAGTTCGGGACCCTCGAGGTAGGCCGGTTCGCCGACATCATCGCGGTTGGCGGCGACCCGCTCTCGGACCTCGAGCGACTGCGCGACGTGCGGTTGGTCATGGTTGAGGGGGTTATCAAGCGCGACCGGCGGGTCGCACCATCAGTCAGCTGAGGTCGTCACCGTGGATGTTGGATTTCCCGAACTCTTCCGCGCCGCCCTGGACTCCGTTGAGCGCTGCCAGGTGAAGCCGGACGAGAAGGTCGTCGTCTATACCGATTCCGAGAAGAACCCTGCGCTCGTTGAGGCGTGGTACGCGGCAACGATCACAAGAGGCTGCGACACGACCTTGGTGCGCGCCACGGCGCGTTTCCCAGAGACGAGCCCGCCCGACGCTGCCGTCGTGGCGATGACCGAGGCGGACATGGTGTTCGACCTGGCCTCCAATACCTGGCTGTACTCGCCGGTGCTGCCTGGGATTCTCGAGTCCGGCACGCGGATCCTTCAGGTCTTGGTCCCGGAACGGTCCATCATCGACCGACCGCCGGTCGAGGAGATCCTGTGGCGCGCCGAGGTCGCCGAGAAACTGACCGAGGGGGGCGACGAGATTCACATCACCACGCCGGAAGGAACGGACCTCTGGGCGAAGCGGCAGGGCCGACCGTGGCACGCCCAGCGCGGCTTCGTGTGGAAGCCAGGGCAATGGGACAGCTACGGCGTCTGCATGATCAACTGCTCGCCGGTAGAGGAGACGGTGCACGGGACTATCTTTTTCAACGGTCCGATGATCCTGTTTCCTCAGTACTGCTACACCACGAAGCGACCGATTCGTGCGGAGGTCGAGGAAGGTCGGATCGTCCACATCGAGACCGATCACGACGAGGCGCGGACCTTCGACCGATGGATCCGGCAGTTTAACGATCCGAACGTGTACCTGGTTGCCCACATGGGCTTTGGCTTCGATCCCCGAGCCGACTTGGAAACCTTTGACCTCGCCGGGTGGGAGAGCTACTACGGCGGCGCGGTCACGGCGTTCGGCGCCAACAAGACACCAACCCTCGGCGGCAGTCATGCGGCGAAGGGGCACATGGACGGAATCCTACTCAACGCTGACTTCTTCCTCGACGGGAAACAGATCATCAGGGGCGGCGAGTTTGTGCAGGAGAGCGGACTGCTCTCGCGACCCTAGGTTGTCTAGGCCCCCGCGCTGGCCGTGCCAGTCATGTGGCCTCAGTGCCAGCGATCGGGGCGCAGGCCGCATGAGCTGACAGGACGGCCGGCGCAGCGAGCGCAGCGCATGGCCTTCCGCCAGACGTTCGGCCGCGCAAGTTGCCGAAGGCCTTAAGGCCGCGCACGTAGCCGGCCACCGAGATCGGCGCCAGCGTGTGGCGCAGCGTGACCAGCCAGGCGCGCACTTCGTCGGGCGTCAGCGCATCCAGCTGGCGGCGCGAGCCGAGGTCGCGCGCCGCGCGGCCCAGCACCATCCGATACCAGATCACCGTCTTGGGCGACGCACCCTCGGCGGCGCGGGCGGTCAGGAAGGCCTCGATCGCCGCTGAGAAGGTGATGCGTGCCGGCTCAGCATCAAGAGACCACGCGTTGCGGGCTGAAGAGTCAGGAGACCAAACGTCAGACGTGTCAAGCGACCTAAGCATCAATCGTGTCCTCCGCCGCAGGACCGCCGATTGAGCGATTCACACCATATGTGCCTTCGCCGAGGCCTATGACCACAACATGTTGTGGTGTTGGCGAAGGGTGGCTGGGGAGGAAGGATTCGAACCTTCGATCTCCTGATCCAGAGTCAGGCGCCTTACCGCTTGGCCACTCCCCAGTGGATGAGCCGGATTCGTGCTCATGACCAGGCCCTCGCGTGGGCGGGAGCCGGACGGAGATTGTAGCCGGAAGGCTGAGGAGGGTCACGCCGGCCACTCGTGGTGACGTCCGGGGCGAACAGCGGTGGGCAATAGGTCCGGCGCGGCCATCGGGCGATCGGCCCCCCACGACCGGGCCGTTCGGCCCAGATTAGAGTGCTCGAAGACCACTAGCGTGCCCGAGACTACCGTTTGCACGCCGATGGAGACCCGATGCCTCGCATCCTTGCCTACTGGATCGCCTTCACCACGGCCGGCGCCATGTTCGCGCTTGTCATGCTCCTGGTCGCCGTCGTCCTCGGCGAGCCCGCGAACGCGACGGGCGGCCCCTCCTCGTCCGAGGCCCCGACAGCTTCTCCCCAGGGGCCAGTGGGCACGATCGAGGTCCGAGCCTTCGACCTGGGCTTCGAGCCGGAGATGCTGCACGTCGACGCGCCCGGTGTGTACGCGGTCACGCTCGTCAACGACGGCGGAACGCTTCACGACATCACCTTCGCCGATGGCACGACGATCGCGGCCGAGGCCCACTCGAGCGCGACGGGCGAAGTGATGATCCCCGCCGCGGGCCTGTCCTTCGTATGCTCGGTCCCGGGGCACGCCGACGGCGGGATGACCGGCGAGGTCATGGTCGCGGTTGCGGGGGAGTCCGCGCAACCGGGCGCGTCGCAGGAGGAACGTACCGCCGAGGAGATGCGCGATGTCGACGCGGCCGTGACCGCGCTGTTCCCGGCCGAGACCGAAGGGGTGGGCAACGAGATCCTCGCGCCCGAGATCCAGCCCGATGGGACGCTGCAGTGGGAACTGACCGCATCGGTCATTGAATGGGAGACCGAGCCGGGGACGATTTTGGAGGCGTATGCCTACAACGGCATGGTGCCTGGGCCACAGCTGCGCGCCGAGCTCGGTGACCGGATCCGCATCATCCTCCACAACGAGCTGCCGGTGCCGACCACGATCCACTCACACGGGCTGTTCGTTCCCCCCGATATGGACGGTGTTCCGGTGATCAGCCAGCCGGCCGTGATGCCCGGGGAGTCGTTCACCTACGAATACACGCTCCGCAATGCCGGCTCGCACATGTACCACAGCCACTTCATGGCCGAGGAGCAGGTGCCGATGGGGCTGCTCGGCGCGTTCGTGGTGACCGACCCGGCGGCGGACGAGCCGGAGGTCGCCCAGGACGTCGCAATGATCCTGAACGACGGCCCGCTTGGATTCACGATCAACGGCAAAGGATTCCCCGCGACGGCGCCAATCGTGGCGGCCCAGGGCGACCTGATCCGGATCCGCTACATGAACGAGGGGCTCCAGATC
>JBKKDD010000050.1:0-9256 GCA_046708705.1 Miltoncostaeaceae bacterium
CGGTGCACCGGCTACCAGAACATCGTCAAGGCCGTGCAGTACGCGGCGAAGAAGATCAGGGAAGGCGGTGCGTCGTGACGACCGAGATCCGTGGCATCGGCCACTCCGTCAAGCGCATCGAGGACGCGCGGTTCATCCAGGGGCGGGGCAACTACGTCGAGGACGTGGTCCTCCCCAACATGCTCCACATGGCGATCCTGCGCAGCCCCTACGCCCACGCCACGATCAACTCGGTCGACACGACGCGGGCGAGCGCCGCTCCCGGCGTCGTGGTCGTCGTGACCGGTGAGATCCTGGCGGCGCACAACCTGGCCTGGATGCCGACGCTCTCGGGCGACACGCAGGCCGTGCTCGCGACCGACAAGGTGCGGTTCCAGGGCCAGGAGGTCGCGTGCGTCATCGCCGAGACCGCGGCGCAGGCGCACGACGCGCTCGAGCTGGTCGACGTGGACTACACGCCCCTGCAGGCGGTCACGAGCCCGCAGCAGGCGATGAGCGACGGTGCGCCGCTGATACGCGACGAGAAGGAGGGGCAGACCGACAACGCCTGCTACCACTGGGAGTCGGGCGACGCGGCGGCCACCGAGCAGGCGTTCGCCGTGGCCGAGAAGGTCGTGAGCCTCGACACCTTCTATCCGCGCTGCCATCCCTCGCCGCTCGAGTGCTGCGGCTGCGTCGCCGACGTCAACCCGGCCGACGGCAAGTGCAGGATCTACATGACCTCGCAGGCGCCGCACGCGCACCGGACCCTGTTCGCGATCGTGGCCGGCCTCCCCGAGCACAAGATCCAGATCATCAGCCCCGACATCGGCGGCGGCTTCGGCAACAAGGTGCCGATCTACCCGGGGTACGTCGTGGCCACCGCGGCGTCGCTCTTGATCGGCAGGCCGGTCAAGTGGATCGAGGATCGCACCGGCAACCTGATCTCGACCGGCTTTGCCCGTGACTACCACATGCACGGCGAGCTGGCGCTGCAGGGCGACAAGATCACCGCCATGCGCGTCAACATGCTCTCCGACAACGGGGCGTTCTACGCCGACGCGCAGCCGACCAAGTTCCGCGCGGGCCTGTTCCACATCTGCACGGGCTCGTACGATATCCCGACGGCGCACATCGTCACCAACGGCGCGTACACCAACAAGGCGCCTGGAGGCGTCGCGTACCGCTGCTCGTTCCGCGTCACCGAGGCGAGCTTCCTGATCGAGCGGCTCGTGCAGAACGCCGCCTACGAGCTCGGCATGGACCCGGTCGACTTCCGCAAGCGCAACTTCATTCAGCCCGACCAGTTCCCGTACATGTCGGCCACGGGCTTCGAGTACGACTCGGGCGACTACGAGGCCGCGATGGACGTGTGCCTCGAGATGATGGACTACACGGGCATGCGCGCCGAGCAGGCCACGGCCCGCGAGGAGGGGCGCCTGCTCGGAGTCGGAATCGCGTCGTTCACCGAGGTCGTGGGCGCCGGCAAGGGCAAGGACTACGACATCGCCGGCCTGCGGATGTTCGACTCGGCCGAGCTGCGGCTGCACCCGACCGGCAAGGCGATCCTGAAGCTCGGCACCAAGTCCCAGGGGCAGGGTCACGAGACGACCTACGGTCAGATCATCGCGAGCCAGCTCGGCATCCAGCCGGAGGACGTGCTGGTCGAGGAGGGCGACACGGACACCACGCCCTACGGCCTCGGCACCTACGCCAGCCGCTCCACACCGACGTCCGGCGCCGCGGCGGTGATCATCGCGCGCAAGCTCCGCGACAAGGCCAGGCTGATCGCCGCGCACCTGCTCGAGTGCTCGCCGGACGACCTCGAGTGGACCGACGACCGGTTCACCGTCAAGGGCGCGCCGGACCGGGTCAAGACGATCCAGGAGTGCATCTTCGCCGCCTACAGCGACCTGCCCGAGGGGATGGAGCCGGGCCTCGAGGGCGTGCACTACTACGACCCGCCGAACATGACCTACCCGTTCGGCACCTATGGCGTCGTGGTCGAGATCGACCGGGGCACCGGCGAGTGGAAGGTCCAGAAGATGGTCGCCGTCGACGACTGCGGCGTGCGGATCAACCCGATGATCGTCGAGGGTCAGATCACCGGCGGCCTGACCGAGGGCTACGCCACGGCGGCGATGCAGCTGATCGAGTTCGATGAGGACGGCAACTGCATCGGCTCCAACTTCATGGACTACCTGATCCCGACCGCGTGGGAGACGCCGTCGTTCGACCTGGGCGAGACGGTCACTCCGTCGCCGCACCACCCGATCGGCGCCAAGGGCGTCGGGGAGTCGGCCACCGTCGGCTCGCCGGCCGCGTACGTCAACGCCGTCATCGACGCCCTGCAGCACGCGGGGATCACGAACATCGACATGCCGTTGACCTCGGCCAAGGTGTGGGAGGCGCTGAACAAGGTGGGCCTGGCGCTGTGACCTCTCGCCGCCGAACCCGTTTGAGCCGCCCCTGGGGGCGGCTCATAGGCCGCCCAAGTGCCGTGGATGAGGCGGCGTTCGGGCGTGCCGGCACGGGCGCCGTGAGCCGTATCCGGCGGCTGCCGCGCGGTCTGGCGCGTGACGGGCGAGGCGTTGGTGGGTGACGTGATCGCACGGGCCGCCCGCCTCGGGTCCGAGGGTACGGCGTACGCCTTGGCGACCGTGGTCGGCGTGCTCCGCCCCGCCTCGGCCCGGATGGGAAACCAGGCGATCGTGACCGCTGACGGAGCGATCGACGGTTGGGTCGGCGGGGCGTGCTCGGAGCCCGTGGTGATCCGTGAGGCCTTGCGCTCGCTCGCGGATGGGCATCCACGCCTGGTCAAGATATGTCCGGCTGGCGAGGCCGTGGACGCTGAGCCGGACGTGGTCATCGCCGAGAGCTCTTGCGCATCGGAGGGAGCCGTGGAGGTGTTCATCCAGCCGCATCTGCCGAGCCCGCTGCTGCGCGTGACAGGCGACAGCCCGGCCGGAAGGACGTTGCGGGAGCTGGCCCGCGCCATTGGCTGGCGAATCGCATCCGACGACGGCGACGCCGACGCCGTGGTCGTCGCAACCATGGGGCGTGGCGACGAGGACGCTCTGCAGCGGGCGATCGCGACCGGCGCGGGCTATGTCGGACTAGTCGCAAGCGCCCGCCGTGCCGGCGTGGTGCGCGCGACGCTCGGCGAGCGTGGCGTCACGGACGAGCAGCTGGCAGGAGTGCGTAGCCCGGCTGGCCTCGACCTGGGCCCATCCACCCAGGAGGAGATCGCCGTGGCGATCCTGGCGGAGCTCGTCGCCTGGAGCCACGGTCGGGTGGGGGCGCCTCAGCAGCTGCTGGAGGCGATGGACCCGGTGTGCGGGATGATGGTCAGCGTGGAGGGCGCCGAGGTCACGCACGAGCACGCCGGTATGACGTATTACTTCTGCTGTCCGGGATGTCGTGGCGTGTTCGAACGAGACCCGGAGAGGGCGCTCGCGACCGCTCGGCCCGCGTTGCGGTAGATCGGACGCGCGCCGCTCACGCGCAGCCAGCGGTCCAGTTCATGGGCAGGCAGGGGTCGGCTGATGAAGTGTCCTGCACCGGGAGCTGCGGAGAGTGCGCTCCCATTATTGTGGTATCGCCGTCCTGCGTCTCCCCGTGACTTGAGGTGCGTCGCCGTGTCCCTCCTCGGCCGATGCACGGGCAGCGGGCGGTCAGCCGCAGAGACTCACAATCGGCGTCGGCCGCGCGGCCCCGGGCCCACCCCACGAACGAGATCGGCCGGCGGGTGCCGCCAACCGATCCCGAACTCAACAGAGGCTCGTTCTCTCCTTATGTCCCGTTCGCGGCGGCGGCGATTGCGTCGGCCAGCTCGGCCGGTCGCGAGAGCAGCGGGATGTGGCCGGCGTCGACCTCGACGATGGTCGTTGCGCGGGCCGCCATCCGTCGCTGGAGCTCGGGCGAGAGAACGAGGTCCTGCGTTGTGAGGATGTACGTCGACGGGTGCTCCATCCAGCCGTGTCCCGTTGGGGACTCCCCGAACACGGAGAGGCGGTGGGGGCCGAGACCGGCGATGATCGGGTCGGCCTGCTCTTGGGTGACGTCGTTGAAGAGGACCGTCTTGGCGCCCGCGGGATCGAGGGTGCTCATGCCGTCGTCGGTCGCCTGGATCGCGTCGCCGAGCGTGCTGGGCGTCGGATCCTCGCCCATGAGCGAGGCCGTCGACTCACCGGATTCCGGCAAGATCGCGCAGGCGTAGACCAGGTGCGCGACCAGGTCGTTGGCCGCCGAGGCGTCGGTGATCACCGCGCCGGAGTACGAGTGGCCCACGAGCACCGCAGGCTCGCCGATTCCCTCCAGCGCCGACCGCACGGCGGCGGTGTCGTCGGCAAGCGTGCTCGGCTCGGTGCCGCGCGACGGCAGGTCGATCGCCGTGCTCGTCACACTGCGCTTCTCGAGCTCGGCTTGGACGAACCCCCACGCCCATGCGCCACCCCACGCGCCGTGGACGAGCAGAACCGGTTTTGCGCTCATTGGAGTCACTCCTTCGAAGAGGTGGCCACCCGCCCGGATGGACAGGATCGGACCATATCGCTCACCGATGAGCGACTTGGAAGATCGTACACTTCCCCGGTGATGGGCGAGCCGAATCCTCCGAACCACGACGTGGCCGACGACGCGCCTATCATGTCCGCGCCACGTCTCTCGCTCGGACAACAGCTCGTGGTCATGGGTGGCGACATCGCCGAGGTGTTCGAGCGCGTCACCCGCCACAGCGGGCTGACCCTCGTTCAGCACAACACCCTGAGCCTGCTCGCGGGCTCGGCGGCCGACGCCCAAGAGCCGTGGCAGCTCGCCCAGGTGCTCGCGATCGGCTCCAACCACATCACCGTCGTCCTGGATCGCCTCGAGTCGCAAGGGTTCGTGACCCGGGGCCCGCACCCCCACGACGGGCGGCGGCGGCTGGTGCGCTTGACCCCGGCCGGCCGTGAGTGCGCCGAGCGCACGGCCGCGCTCCTGAGTGATCTGGAGCGCCGCCTCTTGGACGCGGCGCTCGAGCGCGACGAGCAGGCGCAGCTCGAGGCGCTTACGGCGCGTTTGCGCCACGCCATGCGCGAGGTGATCATCCCGGTGACGGGTGGGCGGCCCGGTCCCTAATCGCGCGGGGAGGACGGGCCCGCCCCGCGGACCCTCCCGGGGCGCTCCGCGGTTCGGTCCCTGGTGGCGGGCCGGTGAAGCCGACCCGCCGCTGAGGTGTGATCCGTTCCGCCTCCGGCCTTCATATTCGCCACGATCCGCGATGCACGGTCGTCGGCGCGCGGCAGGCACGTCACATCTCGAACTCGTCACGTCGTCCCGACTGCTCGTCCCCAAGAAGCACGAGCCATTCGCCCTTCTCTGTTGCCACGAATTACTCCGTCATGAGTGAACGGGTAGTCTCGTTCAGAAATCTTGACCGCTGGCTGTGCTGCGGCGGCTTGCAACAGCGATGAGGAGAGAGCACTTATGGCCACTGACAGACGCGCCGAGGTCACCTGGAACGGCGACCTGATGAACGGCAGCGGAACGATCACGAGCGTCACGAGCACGGCCTTCGGCCCGCTCGACGTGTCATGGCCGTCGCGGACCGAGGAGGCGAACGGCAAGACGAGCCCCGAGGAGTTGATCGCCGCGGCCCACGCAGCCTGCTACTGCATGCAGTTCTCGCACATGCTGGCCGAGGCCGGCATGCCGCCCGAGGAGCTCTCGGCGAGCGCGACAGTCAGCTTCGTGCCGGGCACGGGCATCACCGCGTCCGCGCTGACGGTGGTGGGACGTGTGCCCGGCGCCGATGCCGCGGCGTTCGCCGCCACCGCCGAGGCTGCCAAGGCGGGCTGCCCGGTCTCCCAGGCGCTCAGCGGCAACGTCGAGCTCACCGTGGACGCCCGGCTGGCATAGCCCGACGCGCATCACGGACGCGCCCAGTCACTAACATCGAAGGCGTGTCCTCGACGATCTCAGTGACCGTCCGGTTGTTCGCGTCCTTGCGGGAGGCGGCGGGGACCGGGCGGATGACGCTTTCGGTGCCGCAGGCCACTCCGGGCGGGGCGCTGTGGGCGCACCTGCCCGAGGCGATCTCTGCGGGCGAGCCGCCCGCGGCGCTCCGGTACGCGCTCAACCACGAGTGGACGCTGCCTGGCGCGCCCCTGCGCGACGGCGACGAGGTGGCGCTGGTGCTGCCGGTGAGCGGCGGATGACCGGGCTCACCTCCGAGCCCCTCGACCTGGCCGAACTGATCGCCGCGGTCCGCGACCCCGAGCACGGTGGGCTCAGCACGTTCCTGGGATGCATCCGCCGGGAGGACGCGATCAGGCCCGTCGTCGCGATCGAGTACGAGGCGTACGAGGAGCTGACCGAGACCGAGTTCGCCATGGTCGCCGACGAGGCGCGCTCGCGCTTCGGTGCCCACGTCGCGTGCGTCCACCGCTCAGGACGGGTCGAGGTGGGTGAGCCCAGCGTCGCGGTCGCGGTCTCGGCGCCGCACCGCCCGGCGGCATTCGCCGCCTGCAGGTACGTGATCGACGAGCTCAAGGTCCGCGCCCCGATCTGGAAGCGCATGCACTACGCCGACGGCGCCACCGAGTGGATCGACGGACGCGACCGAATCGCCCATGGACGACCCGCGTAGGTCGCTGCCCTCCGTCGAGGCCCTCATGTCCGGCCCCGAGATCGGAGCTCTCGTCGCCGCCCACCCCCGGGCACAGGTGGTGGACGCGGTGCGCGCGGAGCTGGACGTCCGCCGGACCGGTGGCGCGGGCATGGACGGCCTTGCCGCCGAGGTCGCGCGCCGGTTGCGCCCGCCGCTGCGCCGTGTGATTAACGCGACCGGGGTCGTGCTGCACACCAACCTCGGCCGCGCGCCGCTCGCCCCGCAGGCCGTCGCCGCCGTCGCCGCGGCGGCCGGGACCTCCAACCTCGAGTGGGACGTCGTGACCGGCGAGCGCGGCTCGCGCCAGGACCACGTGGTCGCGCACCTGCGTGCCCTGACCGGCGCGGAGTCAGCCGCCGTCGCCAATACCAACGCCGGCGCCGTGCTGCTCGCATTGTGCGCGCTGGCGAGCGGCAAGCAGGTCCTGGTCTCACGCGGCCAGCTCGTCGAGATCGGCGGGGGCTTCCGCGTGCCCGACGTGCTCGCGGCCTCGGGCTGCCGGCTGGTCGAGGTGGGGACCACCAACAAGACGCGGATCGACGACTACGCGCGCGCCATCGGCCCGGACACCGCCGTCATCCTGCGCGTCCACCCGTCCAACTTCCGGGTCGTGGGCTTCACCGAGGAGGCGCCGCTCGACGCGATGGTGGCGCTTGCCCGGGAGCACGGGCTGCGGGTGATCGACGATCTGGGCAGTGGGGCCCTCGGCCCCGACGCCGTGTACCGCGGCGAGCCCGACGTGCGTGCCAGCGTCGCGGCGGGCGTGGACGTCACCTGCTTCAGCTCCGACAAGCTCTTGGGCGGTCCGCAGGGTGGGGTGCTGGTCGGCGCCGTCGACGCGATCGAGCGCTGCCGCCGTCATCCCCTGATGCGGGCACTGCGTCCGGACAAGCTCACGCTCGCCGCGCTCGAGGCCACGCTCGCGTTGCACCGCGACCCGGCGGCGGCCCGCGCGTCCATTCCCACGCTCTCCATGCTCGCCGCCGACCCCGACACGCTGCGCGAACGCGCCGAGCGCCTGGCCGCGGCGATCGGCGGTGAGGTGGTGCCGACCATCGGCCGGGTCGGCGGCGGATCGCTGCCCACCCATGAACTGCCGAGCCTGGCCGTCGCGCTGGACGCCGCCGACGGACCGGACGCGCTGAGCGCGCGCTTGCGCGCCTGCGACCCGCACGTCGCGGCCCGCATCGCGGACGGACGCGTGCTGCTGGACGTGCTGACACTGAGCCAGGACGACCTGGCCGTCCTGCCCGCGCTGGTGGCGGCGGTGCGATGAGCCGCATCGACGAGCTCCAGGCGATCGTCGACGGCCCTGATGACGACGCCGCGGCCGTGGCGCTGGTCGACCTTGGCCTGGCCCACCAGGCCGACGGACGACCGGAGCAGGCCGAGGCCGCCTACATCCGGGTGATCGAGTCCGGCCACGAGGGGCAGGCGCCACGGGCGGCGTTCGAGCTCGCGCAGCTCTACGAGGCGCACGGCGACACCGACGGCGCACGCGAGGCGTACCGCATCGTGCTGGAGTCCGGCGGCCAGGGGCTGATCGGTCCGGCGGTGTGCGCCTTGCGGCGTTTGAGATGACTCGGTCCGTACCGCTGGTGCTCGGCACCGCCGGGCACGTGGACCACGGCAAGACCGCGCTGGTCATGGCACTGACCGGCCGCGACACCGACCGCCTGCCCGAGGAGAAGGCACGCGGCATCTCCATCGCCCTCGGCTTCGCGCCGCTCGACCTGGGTGACGGTCGCGCGGTGAGCCTGGTCGACGTGCCGGGGCACGAACGCTTCGTCCGCCACATGGTCGCCGGTGCGAGCGGTGTGGACGGGTACCTGCTGTGCGTCGCCGCCGACGACGGGGTGATGCCGCAGACCGTCGAGCACATGGCGGTGCTGCGGCTGCTGGGTGTGGTGGACGGGGTGGTCGCGGTCACCAAGAGCGACCTGATCGCGCCGGACCTCGCGATCGAGGAGGCCCGGGAGTTGGTGGGCGAGGAGCCCGAGATCGTGGCGGTCTCGGCGCGCAGCGGCGACGGGGTGGATGACTTGCGCGCCGCGCTGGCGCGGCTGGCCGACCGCCTTGCGCGCCGCACGGCGCCGGGCGCGCCGCGGCTGTTCGTTGACCGCGTCTTCTCGGTCGCCGGGTCCGGCACCGTGGTGACCGGCACGCTCTGGGGCGGGGGGCTCTCGGTCGGTGACCGGGTCCGGGTGGTCCCCGGCGGCGCCGAGGGACGTGTTCGCGGGGTCCAGGCCCATGACGTGGCGGTCACCGAGGCGACCGGCGGTCGTGTCGCCCTGAACCTGGCCGGCGTCGAGCGCGACGACGCTCCGCGCGGCGCATGCGTCGTACGCGTGGAGGACGGCTGGATGCCCACGGCGATGGTCGACGTCGCACTCGACTGGCTGGCCGACGCGGGTACGCCGCTTCGCTCGCGCCGCCGGTTACAGGCGTTCCTCGGCACGGCCGAGGTCGGTGCGACGTGCGTATTGCTCGACCGGGCCGAGCTCGTTCCCGGCGAGCGCGGCTATGCCCAGCTTCGCCTGGACGTCGCGGTGCCGGCGGCCGGCGGGGATCATCTGGTATTGCGATCGGCGGAGCGGCGGACCGTCGGCGGGGCTCGCGTCGTCGACC
>JBKKDD010000051.1:0-12857 GCA_046708705.1 Miltoncostaeaceae bacterium
GCCTGCAGGCACGCCTGGCTCGTGAAGTTCTCGCTCGCGATCATCTCGAGCGTCTCGGCCTGGCGCTCCAGCTCGGCGCGAAGCAGGCGGGCGATGACCGGATCGGCGTCGTTGATGTCGCGAGAAAGGTACGAATCCTCGTCGAAGAAACTCACGCGGGCGCGCTCCCTGGGCGGAGGGGATGGACCGGCCGAGGCTACCAGTTGGTCCTCCGCGGACGTGCGGGGTTGCTCCGGGCGGGGAAAGACCCATCGAGGCCGGGGGACGTGCTGTCACACTGAGCGCCGACAGCGGGACGGGTTGGGGACACATCGACGGGAGCGACGGATGCAGACGCATGACCTGATCGTGATCGGGGCGGGCATGGCCGGGATCAACGCGGTGGGACGCGCCGTTGGCGACGGGCGGCGGATCGCGCTCGTCGAGCGGGGCCGGTTCGGGGGGACGTGCCCGACGCGGGGCTGCATCCCCAGCAAAACCCTGGTGCGAAGCGCCGAGATCGCCCACGAGGCGCGGCGGGCGGGCGAGTTCGGGATCCGGGTCGGCGCGGTCGAGGTGGACTTTGCGGCGGTCATGGCGCGTGTGCGCGGGATCATCGACCAAGGATCGCGAGGCGCGAGGCGCTACGTCGAGTCGCTGGACGGAGTGGAGATCGTGGACGGTGAGGCGACGTTCGCGAGCGGCGCGCACACCGTGACGGTCGGCGACCGCGAGCTGAGCGCGCCGACGATCGTGATCGCGACGGGCGCGGATCCGTCCGTGCCGCCGATCCCGGGCCTGGACACCGTGCCGCACTGGACGAGCGACGACCTGCTGCTGCGCGTCGAGGAACTGCCCGAGCGGCTGGCGATCGTCGGCGCGGGGCCAATCGCACTGGAGCTGGGGCAGGCGATGGCGCGGCTGGGCTCTCGGGTGACGATGATCGAGGTGGCGCCGCGAATGCTGCCGGCGGCCGAGCCGGAGCTCTCGGACATGCTGCGCGAGTATCTGACCGACGAGGGCCTCGAGATCCTGACCGGCACAGAGATCGTCGGCGTCCGCCCAGGCCCGTCCGTCGCGATCCGCCACGACGGCACCGCCCGCACGATCGAGGCCGACGCGCTGATGATCGCGACGGGGCGGGCCCCGGCGCTCGACGCTCTGGCCCTGGAGCGCACGGGCGTGACCACGAACGGCAAGGGGATCACCGTCGACGCCCACCTGCAGACCACCCGGCCCGGCATCTTCGCAGCGGGTGACGTGGTCGGCGCCCCGTACGGCCAGTTCACCCCGGTCGCGAGGATGATGGGCGTGTCGGTCGCCGAGAACATCCTGGACCCGAGTCCGCACGACGTGGACACCGACTCCGGTCCCACCGCGATCTTCACCGACCCCGAGCTCTCGTCGGTGGGTCTGACCGAGGCCGCCGCGCACGAGGCCGGACACGACGTCTCGGTCGGCACGTCGACGTTCAGGGGCGGCAAGGCGCGCGCCTGGGGCGAGGAGCGCGGCATGGTCAAGGTCGTCGTGGCGCGCGGGTCCCGGCGGATCCTGGGCGCGCACATCCTGGCCTATCACGGCGCCGATCTGATCCATCCGGTCGCGGTCGCGATGAAGGCGCCCGGCGCCACCGTCGATCCGGTGCTGGCGACGTTGCACATCCACCCGACGCTCGGCGAAGTCGTGGCGGCGGCGCTCGCGGACGCCGCCGGGTGACCCGGCGCCCGGGCCTCAGCGGATGACGACGCGAAGCACGCGCTCAGCGCGGTTTCGCCCCGGGCTCGTCACCCGTGCGCGCAGCCGGTAGTCCCCGGCGGGCAGGGTGACCCGGGCCTCGACCAGACCCGGCTTGACCAGACGGACGCGGCGCGGCACGACGACGCGGCGCTGACGACACGTTCCGGCGACGCACGTCCGGCGGGTCACGGTCAGTGTCCAGGCCGATGCCGGCGCGTCTCCGGGAAACATCCGGGACCGCAGCGTCAGCGCCTGCCCCGAGCGGCGGGACACCACCAGCGTGACCTTGGCGCTCGGGTCGCACCCGTCCCCGACCGCGTCGATGTCCCAGTCGGCCTGACCGGCATTCGCCACGGCCGGGCAGTTGTCGAGGTTCGCGCCGATCCCGTCGCCGTCGACGTCGTTGGCCGGATCGGCGGCGAAGCGGTCGCAGACGTCGCCCAGGCCGTCACGGTCGAGGTCCTGCTGGGCGAAGTTACCGGCTGCGGGGCAGTTGTCGAGCTCGTCGGCGATCATGTCGGCGTCGGTGTCGACCTGCACCTGGATGCGGTATTCCCCGCCGCCCGCGACCGCGGAGACGTCCAGCACGAACCGCCCGGCGGCGTCCGCAACGAACGGGAACCGCTCGTTGGCGTCGGGGCCGGTTGAGCCGCCCGCGACCGCGTTGGGCGCCGAGGCCGACGCGGCGCCCGGTCGCAGCAGGCGCAGGTCGAAGTTGGCGGCCGCGCCGTTCATCGTGACGATGATCCCGCGCCCAGGCGTGAGGTCGAGCGCGAGCATGTCGTGTTTGTCCGTGGTGGCGTCGAGCTGTCCGGTCGCGACGCCCGGCACCGGCAGCGGCGTTGCCCCCGCGGGCACGTCGTCGAGGGCCTCGACGTCCAGCAGCCCGCGCTCTGCGAGCACCCGGCGCATCAGCGTCGCGTGGGCCCCGGCGTGCAGCGTGGCGTCGGCTGCGAGCAACGCCCGCGACCCGTCGTAAAACGTCGCGGTCGGCGTCAGGGCGAAGTGCGACTGGATGACGATCCGGTCCATGGTCGCGCCGCCGATCGTCTGTCGCAGCGACCACAGGGCACCCGACCAGGCCTGGCCCAGACAATGGATCCGGCCTGCGCACGATGTCCCGGGACCAAGGTCGGCCGTCGTCGCCGCCGTGTCGACCCGGCGCAGACACGGGTCGGAGACGGGCGGGTCGAAGCCCGCGACGTCCCACTCGGCGATGCACGGCGTGAACGCGGCTGAGAACCCCGCGCGCGCTGACATCGCCGCGGCGAAGTAATCGCCGAAGCCCTCCCCTAGCGCGCCGGTCTCGCCGGTGTTCAGCAAGCCGGGGATCTGGCTCTCGAGAATCGCGTGGCCGTACTCGTGCAGGATCACGTCGGCGTCCTCGCCGTCGTCGGTCCCACCCGCGCCCAACTCGATCCGCCCGGTTGATGGCACGAAGAAGGAGTTGTCCTCGGCGAAGGCATTCGCCTCCACGGTCGTCTGCCCGGCGGCGACGTCGGTGAACCCGAGCTCCTGCAGGTACGCCTGGGCGGCGTCCACGTGGAAGTACGCCATCACCGCCTCGAACCTCGGGTCGGCGCGGGTCACCGCCGAGAAGTCCCGTCCGGGGAGGCAGACGTTACCCGCGGGCGTGATCGCCCATGCCCACTGGCCCACAAGGCAATCCGAGGTCGCCTCGAGCCGGGTGAGCGTGACCGGGCTACGCAGCGCCGTCAGCAGGTCGCTGTCCGCGTCGGTGGCATCGACCAGGGTGCCGAGACCGTCGTTGGCGTGGATTGGGTTGGGGTCGTAGATCGACGCCAAACCCTCGGCGCGCCAGACCAGATCGCGGGTCCCGACGAGCGAGGCGGTGCGCGCATCGACCAGGACCTCCAGCTCTGCGCGCGGCTCCTGCCGTGTGACGACCGCCCGCCACACCAGGCGACCGCGTCCGGTCGGCAGGATCGCGAGCGTCGGCATGTCACTGCGGACACCGGCCCCGCCGATCGCGCCCTCGGCGATCCGGCGCGCCACGGCCCGAGTGACGGTCGCGGCAGTATTGGGCGCGAGGCCGCGCCTGGTCCCGTCGACCACCGTGGGGGCGGACCCGTCGGCGACCACGACCTCGGATCGAAGCACCGGGATCCCGTCGACCTGCTGCCGGTACCTGCGATAGGTGACGCCATGGCTGGTCGACGTGGCGGCCAACCGCAACTCCGAGGCGGGTGCCCGAGCAGCCGGGACGGCCGGCACAGCCGCCGCAGCGGCTGTCCCGATCACGAAGAGCGCCAAGGCTGTCAGGACGAAGGATCGCATCGCAGGCTCGCGTCGGGCTCCGGCCACTCACCGGAGCCGACGCGAAGCTACCTCACCGCTTCGACGGCGCCCGCTTGAAGTTCGCCGTCACGTTCGTTGCGGGTGCGCAGAGCACGTAGACGGAGAACGACTGATTGACGGTGTCACGGTTGTCGACGAACGCGCCCCAACTGTCGATCGGCGCGCCGATGGCGGTGTTCGTCGCAACGTCGCGTTCACCCCGCCGCCCACAGGCCGCTCGCATGGCGGGCAGGTAGCGATACCGAATGCCTGGGTGTTGGGGCCCTGCGAGGTGGGCATACCCTCGACATAGGTCAGCTTGCCGCATGCGTTGAGACCCGGGACTCCGGCGGGACCTGGCGCGCCGGCCGGTCCCGCTGCACCGGCTGCACCCGCGGGGCCGGCAGGCCCAGCGGGGAGCTGCCCTCGGAAAGTCGGCCGCCGTCAGCGAGCCGTTCTTGACCTTGGCCCCGGTCACGGCGTTGCTCTTGAGCTGGGCGGTGCCCACGCTCGCGGCGGGCAGGACGGTTGCCGCAGAGCCGATGCCGCCAAGAGCGACGACCATCGCAGGCGACGGGCGCAGACCGGCCAGGTACTTCATGGATCCTCCTCGGAAAAATGTTCATTGCCGGTGCCGGCCCACTCCCTTGCGCCGGTGCTCTCAACGGTAGGAGGAAACCGTTTCTACAAAAACTCCCCAAACGACCAGTTCACGCAGGCAGAGGTCTAGGGTCGCGGATCGAGCTTCGGCCTCCATTCGGGACGGACCGCCATTAGCAGCGGCTACCCCTGGCGAAGACATCGGACGACCGGAAGATCGCCCACGGGCCAAAGACCGCCAATCGATGTTGACCCTGTAATGGCGCTCCTCCCCGCAACCGGCACCGAGATGCACAACTACCCATTTGACGTCGTGGCGCGCCACTTGTGTGAGTTACGACACACTTTCGAGTGAGTGTTGTGACGTTTGACACAATTCTGGCACAGAGTCGGTCTGGCGCTGTCCCGGGGTGCTGGTTCACAATGGGGTATGGCGCGGATCGTCGACAGCTTTGGATCGGGTCGGGACTTCAATGGCTCGGGATCGGGCGGTGGCCGGGGTGCCCCCGGTGACTGGCCTGGCAGTTCGGGTGGGTCCGGGTCGCGGGGTGGCGGAGGTGTCGTCGGTGGCGGGCCCGGGGATGGGTCCGGGGCTGGGGTGCCCGAGGTCGACGGGGTGGTCGTCCAACCGTTGTGCGTCGTGTGCGGTGAGCGAGGCCAGCGGACGAGTCGTCCGTTGTATGTGGCGCGAGGGGTGATGGTGTGGTTGTGCGCGACGCCCCGCTCGGCGGCGTTCTTGAAGGGGCGCTCCGGCCGGGAGTTCGCCGAGCGGGTCGCCGCGGCATGGGTCACCGCCGGGTGCTTGACCAGGCACCGGAGTCGTGCGTTGGAGTCGCATGTGCGCTCCGTGGAGCTCGCGCTGGTCGATCGGGATAAGCCTGGGTCGTATGCATGGCCGGTGTTGCGGTATATGGCGGAACTTCGGTTCGCGGCGGGGGAGCCTCCCCGGCACGTGATCGATGAGCTTCGCGCGTCGTATCGGGGTGGGGTGTCGATGGTGCCGTCGGTGCGCACGATGCAGCGGTGGTTCACTCAGGGTCGGTGGCGTGTCGCACCGTCGCGTCCGCGGATCCGGTTGTCGCCGCCGCCGGTGGGGGAGCCGCGCTCGGCGTGGCAGCCGTTCGTCAACATGGTGGTCTACGGGTACGGGTACCCGGAACCGCCCCTCTCACCCGGCAAATCACGCGCCCCCTGAACGAAACCGGTTAGGCGGCCCAGGAGTCGTTTCGGAGCGGACGAGACGTCGCCCATGTCGCGGCGGTGGCCCGCTGCGGGGGGCGACAGGCGGGGAGCGCGAGCGCGGAGACCCACGTGGGAAGTGTCGGGCCGTGGGCCACGGTCGGGCGCAGCGCGAGGACCGTCGCGGGCGCAACGTCCTCGGACCGCCGGCCCCCGCGGAGCTTGCGAATCAGGTACTTGCAGCCCGCGTAGACCAGGCCGAGCGCGGGGGTCATCAGGATCCCCATCCACAGCGGGATCTCGAGGCTGTTGCCCATGAACGCATAGAGGTAGGCGTGCGGTGCCGAGCCGATCGCCGTCGCCAGCACGAACGGCGTGAACCGCACGCGCGTCAAGCCCACGAAGTACGACAGGAAGTCGAACGGCACCCCGGGCACCAGTCGCGCCATGATGATCGCGACGAACGCGTGGCGCTCCAGCTTGCGGTTGATCTCGCCCGCGATCTTGAACTGGCTGCAGATCCGCTCGGCGAAGCGCTTACCGAACGTGCGCGCGATCCCGAAACACGTGGCCGCCGCGGCCACGCCGCCGACCCACGTGATCAGCATCCCGAGCCACGTGCCGAACACCGCGCCGTTGACGAACGGCACGACGAAGCCGGGGATCGGCGCGAGCACCGCCTGGGCGATGTTGAGCAGGATCGAGGCGAGCGGGGCGAACGCGCCAAAGCCCATGATCACCGAGCGGAGCGTCTCCTTGTCGCCGCCGGCCATGGCCGTGAACGTGCTCCACGTCGCGGGGCTCACGAGCACCGCAACGCCGAACGCCGCCGCCAAAACGACCGCCACGAGCGTCGCAGGATGCCGAATTGCGAGCGCTGTGCGTTGAGCGATGGCCTGACCCATTCCTTCGTGTGTATCGGCAGCGCGCACCCAAAGTCTGAGCGCGTCCTGGGAACGAGGCTAGACGCGCCCGCACGATCAGCCGCACCACCCGGGTCCGCGGCCCGCCAGGCCTACTCCCGGCGTTCTCGGTCGTCAGGGCGCTGCGGCGCGGGCTCGCGAGGCGGGCGCGCGGGTGGGTCGACGAGATCCTCGAGGGGCGGGATCACGATGGGCGGCGGCATCTCGATGGTGCGGGTCCAGCCGCGTTGGCGGGCCTGGCGCTGGCAGAGCGCGCAGACGGGGCGCCGGTGCTTGCGCTGCGCGAGGTGGTCCAGGAAGTCGAACGTCTCGCCGGCCAGGAGGCGTCTGCGGCAGATTTCGCAGGTCCGGCCCTCGGCGTTGCGGCCGGTCACGCGCGCTCTCCGGCGGTCGGCATCTCGGCCAGCCGCAACTCGATCAGGGGCAGCACCGAGGCGAGGTCGGCGGCCCGCGCAACACCGCGGGCCTTCTCGTATCGCTCGCGCGCCCGCTCGTAGCGCTCGGGATCCTCGCGGTTCTTGATGATGTTGTCGCCCGACACGAGCAACTGCCTGACGCGCGCCGCAGGATCCACGTCGTCTTGGCGGGGAGCTGACATCGCGCAAATTCTAGCGATCTGCGGAGGATTCGATTTCGACCAGCTCGTGGATGAGGCGTTCGGCGCTCAGCCCGGAGGGAGCCGGGCGTCCCGCGTCGTCCACGAGTCGCAGCCGGGCCTGCGGGTGCTCGACCCCCTCGAAGCGCCAGACGCCGGAGCGCGTCTCGAGCGCGGTGAGCCGGTCGGCGAACGGGGACAGTTCCCGGCGCGGTGGCAAGGGGCGCGAGACGTATCGCACCCAGGTCTCGTAGCGATGGTGCATCGACAGCATCCCGTCCGGCGTCGCGGTCAGTACGCGCATCGCCGAGATCCGCGGGTGGATGGCATACGCCGACAGGGGTCTGGGCGCCCGCACAACGGCCAGGTCGATGCCCGGGACTTCGTCGATCGTCGCCCGTCCGTCCTCCAGCAATGCCATGTCATCCTTCACCGCTCGCCACATGGGCTCCCACAGCCGGCGGTGGCGATCGGGATCGCGCAGCAGGCTCTCGACGTGCGGCAGCAGGGCGATCGTGATGGCGCCAGCCGGGTCGTGCGACCCCGCGCGGTTGAGCGCGCGCAGGACGTCGGCAAACGGCGTCGTCGGGCGCTCGGCCATCGCCATGAGCGCGATCGCACACCGTGCCGCCGCCGGCTCGGTCCACGTTTGAAAGTCTCCGGCGTCGGCTGCCGCAAGCGCCAATTGGCGCACCGTGGCGTCAGGGCGTCGCAGCAGCAGGAACGCGGCCAGGAGGCCGTCCTCGTCGAAATGATTGTTCGTGACGATGTCGACCGGGGCGCCCGCCGGGGCCGCGTCGAGATACCGCGCGACGATCTGCGCGCTGGTGTCCGCGGCGAGCCGGGGCGGGGTCGCGCCGTCCGGCCAGTGCGACAGCCCGAGCACCGTGCCATCGCCTGCGGGCCCGTCCACCACCACGTGTGGCCGCCCGCGCACCTCGTGGAACGGGACGAACCGCGCGTCGGCCGTGACGACGGGGAGCACGGGGTCGGGGCTGCCTGTCATCGCCGCGAGGATAACCGGACGGCGCCACGACTGGCATACTGGCCGCCGTGGGCTGGCTGGAAGAACACCAGGTGTTCCTCGCAGGGATGCTCTTGATCGCCCTGGTGATCGCGGGCGCGATCGTGCTGATCGTGCGTGGCCTGGGCGTGATGCGGGCGGCGCGCGCAGGGATGCGCGAGGTCGACGTCCCGGTCCAGGCGATCTCCACCGGCCTGGCCGACGCGGAGGCGCGTGTGGGGAGGTTGACCACCGAGCAGGCCGAGCTGACCGAGGCGCTCGACCGGGTCGGCGCGCAGGCCGGCGAGCTCCGCGTGCTGCTGGACCACGCCGGACGGGCGCTCGCCGTGCTGCGGGCTCCGTTTCGGTACCTGGGGAGATGAGCACGCGGAGGGTGGCCGTCGTGGACGTCGGTTCCAATTCGACGCGGCTGTTCCTGTGCGACATGATCGACGCCGACGGTCCGCACGGCGAGCGCATCACGGCGATCACCGCGCTCCGCCGCGGCGCCGGCAGCGACGGGTCGATTGCGGCGGACGCGCTCGGGCGTCTCGACGACTGCCTGGCCAGGTTCGGCGAGCGAGTCGAGGAGTTCGGCGCCGACGAGGTCGTCGCGGTCGGCACCAGCGCCGTGCGCGACGCGCCCAACCGCGACCGCGTCTCGGCGATCGTGAGCGCGCGCCTGGACACCGACCTTCAGGTACTCGCGGGCGCGCACGAGGCGGAGCTCTCCTATGTCGGTGCGCGCCTGGCGACCGCGGGCGACGGACCGGTGATCGTGGTCGACATCGGCGGCGGGTCCACGGAGCTGGTACGCGGCGAGGCGTCCGGCCCCACGTCGGCGGTGAGCCTGGACGTCGGCGGGGTGCGGTTCACCGATCTGTTCCTGCACGACGATCCGCCGAGCGCCGCGCAGGTCCGGGCGCTCCGCGACGAGGCCACCGGGCTCGTTGGGCCGGCGCTCAACGCGCTCGGCACGTCGGCGCCGCTCCTTGGTGTCGCCGGTACGATGACCACGATCGCCGCGATCGCGGTCGGCGGCTATGACCCTGAGCGCATCCACGGGACGATCCTGACCAGCGACACGGTCCACGAGATCACCGCTCGGCTGGTGGCGCTGCCGCTCGAGCAGCGACGCGCCCTCGCCGGTCTGCACCCGGACCGCGCGCCATCGATCGTCGCGGGGGCCCTGATCGCCTGCACCATCCTCGACGCCGCAGGCGCGCATGACATCGCCATCAGCGAGCGCGATCTGCTGGACGGCGTGCGTCTGCGGCTGGCCTCCGATTCGCCGAGCGCCGGATAAACTCTGCTGCAGCGATGTCCGAGCTCACCGACGATGCAGCAACGACCGCACGGCCCGAGGAGGAGGCGGTCAACCTCGTCGAGGGACTGGCCGACGCGCTCAAGGGCGTCACCCGGCCGCAGGACGAGCGGCGGATGATCTACGCCAAGGGCGAGAACTACCGTCACATCCGCCACGCCCAGATCTTGGACCGCTGGCCGATCCTGGCCGAGCCGTGGGCACGCCGCGTGGAGCAGCGCCGTCTGTTGGCCGTCGACCACACCCCGGGACCCGCCACCTTCGGGAGGTAGGCTGCGAGGGCTCCGGCCGGAGTGGCGAAACTGGTCAGACGCGGGGGACTTAAACTCCCCTGCCTTCGGGCATCCGGGTTCGACTCCCGGCTCCGGCACTCACGGCAAAATGAGAACGGGCGCACCGAAGCGCGCCCGTTCCGGAGACGATGGACCCTCGGCTACCTGTCGACGGCTTCCTTCAAGACGGCGCCCGGGCTGAACTTGGGAACGGTGCGCGCGGGGATCTGGATCTTGGTTCCTGGGTTGCGCGGGTTGACGCCTGTCCTGGCGGCGCGCTTCGCGACGGAGAACTTGCCAAAGCCGGCGAACTGTACGTCGTCGCCGCCCTTGAGCGTGTCGCTGATCTCGTCGAGAACCGCTTGGACGGCGCGACCTGCTTCGGCCTGGTTCAGACCGGTGCGCCTCGCGACCTTCTGGACGAATTCAGCCTTGGTCATGGGAGCATCCCTTCGGTGAGTGGGAGGGCGAGATTGCCGTCGCCGATTCGCGGGTTGCGCGATAACCGACCAAATCACGCTACCAGAAGGGTCCAGGGCCAAACAATCGTTTGGGGGTAACGGATTCCGTGGTCTTAAGATGACCGCGGAGCGGTTCCCCGCATGGCCCTTCGGGGGATCCGGCGCGGCGATGGAACGCGCGTGTTATTCGTCGTCTTTCGCGCGGGCGGCGCTCGCCATGTCCGAGATCACGGACACGACGTCCTCGTTGGCCAGCGTGGTGACGTCACCGAGCTGGCGCTCCTCGCTGATGTCGCGAAGGAGCCGGCGCATGATCTTGCCGGACCGTGTCTTGGGGAGGTCGTCGGTCAGCACGATGGAGGCGGGTCGGGCGATCGCGCCGATCTTCTTGGCCACGTGCTGGCGAAGCTCCTGGATCAGCGCCTCATCGCCGACGATGCCGCTCCTGAGCGTCACGAACGCAGCGATCGCCTGACCGGTGGTCGCGTCGGCCCGACCCACGACGGCGGCCTCGGCGACCGAGGTGTGGTCGACGAGCGCGCTCTCGATCTCGATCGTCGAGAGCCGGTGCCCCGACACGTTCATCACGTCGTCGATGCGGCCCAGCAGCCAGTAGTAGCCCTCGCTGTCGCGCCGTGCGCCGTCGCCGGCGAGGTACTTGCCCTCGTAGGTGCTCCAGTAGGTCGCCACGTAGCGGTCGTCGTCGCCCCAGAGCGTGCGCATCATCGCGGGCCACGGCTCGGTCAGCACCAGGTAGCCGCCCTCGCCCAGCGGCACGCTGTTGCCGGTTTCGTCGACCACGTCGGCCTGCACGCCCGGGAACGGGAAGGTGGCCGAGCCAGGCTTCAGCGGGGTCAGGCCCGGCAGCGGCGTGATCATGATCATGCCGGTCTCGGTCTGCCACCAGGTGTCGACCACTGGGCAGCGACCGCCGCCGATGTGGGTGTGGTACCAGACCCATGCCTCGGGGTTGATCGGCTCGCCCACGGACCCCAAGAGTCGCAGCGACGACAGGTCGTGCCGCTCGACGAACTCGGTGCCCCACTTCATGAACGTCCGGATGGCGGTCGGCGCGGTGTAGAGGATCGTCGCCTTGTAGCGCTCGGCGATGTCCCAGAGCCGGTCCTTGTCAGGGGTGCCGGGCGCGCCCTCGTAGATGATGCCGGTAACCCCGTTGGCGAGCGGTCCGTAGACGATGTAGCTGTGGCCGGTGACCCAGCCGATGTCGGCGGCGCACCAGTACACGTCGTCGTCGCGGATGTCGAAGATCTCGCGGTGGGTGGTGGTCACCCCGACCAGGTAGCCGCCTGTCGTGTGCAGGATGCCCTTGGGCTTGCCGGTGGTGCCGCTGGTATAGAGCACGTAGAGGGGGTCCTCCGCGTCCATGGGCTCGGGATCGCACTCGGCGGGCACGTCGGCGACGATCTCGTGGTACCAGCGGTCGCGCCCGTCGACCCAGCCCACGTCGTTGCCGGTGCGTCGCACCACGATCGCGGTGGTCACGGCGGGGCAGTTGGCCATCGCATCGTCGGCATTCTTCTTGAGCGGCACGATCTTGCCGTTGCGCCAGCCCTCATCCTGGGTGATGACCGTCTTGCAGCCGAAGTCGACGATTCGATCGCCGAGCGCCTCGGCGCTGAACCCGCCGAACACCACGGTGTGCGGGGCACCGATGCGGGCGCACGCGAGCATCGCGACCGGCAGCTCGGGCACCATGCCCATGTAGATCGCGACGGTGTCGCCCTTGCCGACGCCCGCGTCGCGCATCGCATTCGCCAGCTTGCAAACGCGTTCGTGCAGGTCACGGTAGGTCAGGGTCTCCGTCTCGCCCGGCTCGCCCTCCCAGCGATAAGCGATCTTGTCGCCCCGATCAGCCAGGTGTCGATCCAGGCAGTTGACCGAGACGTTGAGCTTGCCGCCGATGAACCACTTGAAGAACGGTGCGCCCGAGCGGTCCAGCACCTGTGTCCACGGCTCCATCCAGTCGAGCTTGGCCGCCTGCTCCTCCCAGTAGCCCTCCAGGTCGGTGCGGCCCCGCTCGTAGACCGACGGGTCGCTCATGCGTGCCTTCGCGACGAACTCATCCGATGGGGTGAAGACGCGATCCTCGACCTGCAATGCAGAGATCGTCGGGCCCTGGTCGCTCATTATCGGTGTCCTCCGTCCGGGGGTGGGTGCCCGCGATGCTAACGGCTCGTGGCTGTCTGGGCGCGGCTGTACCCTCTTTCTGCGGTGGAACTGAATCCGAACGAGCAGCTGATCTGGCGCGGACATCCTTCGGGACGCTCGTCGCTCGGGTACTTTCTCAAGTGGGGGTTTCTGGCGCTCCTGCCGGTGTCGTTTGCCGGGCTGCTGCGGCTGGGTGATCGGGGCACCGGCATCGACTACTGGAAGTGGGTCGCCATCTCCGTCTTCCTGCTCGTGCTCGTCATCGCGATCGACATCGTGCGTCGGGCGCTCATCGACTACGTCGTGACCGACCAGCG
>JBKKDD010000052.1:0-8038 GCA_046708705.1 Miltoncostaeaceae bacterium
GGCGGCGGCGCGCGGGGCGCCAAAGGTCTCCTTCGCCGCGGCGGAGCGCGGACCTGCCCTGCCCGTCAGGAACTCCTGGGCACGCAGGATCACGTCCCGCTCGCCGGTGTAGGAGACCATCGCCGCGGCCGCGCGCAGGGGAACGAGCCGGACTCCGTCCACCTCGTCGTTGAAATGCGCAGGGGAGCCGGAACGGTACTGGAGCAGGAAGAACTCGACGCGCTTGGCGATTCGGGCGCGCTGGCGGCGGGAGTAGAACCAGTACGAGATCTCGCCGAGCGACGCCAGGTGGCGCGTCCGCAGGCCGGTCTCTTCCCAGACCTCGCGGATGGCGGTGTCGACCGACTGCTCGCCCTCCTCGATGTGGCCTTTGGGCAGGGCGAGGACCCGACCGTCTTGAACCTCGATCAGCGCCACGAACGTCTGCCGGCCGACGGGGACAAGGACGACCCCGCCCGCCGAATGCTCATGGATGACACGTGCCACCCGCAGAGCCTACCCCCTTGGCTCCGCGGTTGACCCATGCCGGTGTCACTTGCCGCGGAAGAGCTTCTTCAGCGCGGCGAAGAACCCCTTGCCCGCATCCCCGATGTCGTCCATCGGCAGCTTCTCGCGGATCTCCTTGAGGTCTTCCTTGAGCTCGGCCGCACGCTCCTGGACTGTGTCCACGGCGCGCTCAACCTTCTCCCCGCCCGTGCCGACCCACTTGTCCAGGGCCTCCCAGCCGGTCTTGCCGGACGCAGCCGGAGCGGCCTCGGCCGCAGCAGGCCCACCGCCGCCGACCCACTTGTCCAGAGCCTCCCAGCCGGTCTTGCCCGAAGCAGGCGCAGCCGACTCAGCCGCAGGCGCCCCACCACCACTCCCGCCGACCCACTTGTCCAGAGCCTCCCAGCCGGTCTTGCCGGACGCGGCGGGCGCAGCGGTCTCAGCCGACGCGGCGTTGCCGCCACTTCCGCCTCCGACCCATTTTTCGAGCGCTTCCCAGCCGGTTTTCGTGGAAGCACCGGCGATCGGGGGACGAAAACGAACGGGATGATCCTGGCTGGTCATCGACACCTCTCGGGCGGGATCTGGGCTTGGTGGAATGTGCGACCGACGCCAGCATGGCGCGTAAGCGCGAAACTACGCCTGGCCCGCGCAAGGGTCAAGGATTCACGACGAACGATTTGTAGCTCTCGAGGCGGGTCGGCGCGATATGACCCGGGAGGGCGCACCCCGCCTCGCCCAGGTGCCGGCAGTCGCGAAACCGGCACTGGCCCTGGATCCCACGGATCTCGGGGAACGCGTCGGCCACGTCCTGCACGTCGAGCGGCGGGAGGAAGAGCGTCCTGACCCCGGCGGTGTCGATGATCGCGCCGCCCTCCGGGAGGGGGATGGACCTGGGATCGCTCGTGGTGTGGCGTCCCGTCCCCGCGCGCTCGCTGACGTCGCCCACCACCCGCACGCTGCCGGTCAGCCCAGCCGTCAGCGTCGACTTGCCCACGCCCGACTGCCCGGTCAGGGCGGCGACCCTGCCCGCGACGTAGGCGCGCACCTGGTCGGCGAACGCCGCGTCCTTGGCCGAGCCCACCAACACGTCGTACCCGATATTGCGGTAGAGGACGGGCAGGCGCAGGGACTCGGCATCGTCGGCGATCAGATCGGCCTTGGTCAGCACGATCGCGGCGTCCAGCCCACCGACCCAGGCGGCGACCAGGTACCGATCGATCAGATGGGGGCGCGGCTCGGGCCGGGTGAGCGACTCCATCACGAGCAGCAGGTCGGCGTTCGCGACGATCATGCGGCGCGGACCGTCCGGGCCCGCGGCCCGCTCCAGGCTGGTGCGGCGGGGCTGCACCCCGGTGATCACGACGTCATCGTCGGTCACGCGCGTTCGGACCTCGTCGCCGACGACGAGCGGACCGCCGGGCAGGCGCGGGACGATCCGCGCCTCGTGCACGTGGTCCCCCATCTGAACTGTGGCGGTCGGTCCCGAAACCCGAAGCACCCGGGCCGAACCGCCGGGCATCAGGACGACAACCTGGTCCCCGGTGTCATGTCAGGGACCTCGACGGTGGCCGGCACGAGCGCGCGCAGGATCTCGGGGGTGCCGGTCAGCACCGGGAACGTCCCGAAGTGCCCGCAGACCACCCGCTTGACGCCGAGGAGCCGGATCGCGTGGGCGGCCTGGCGCGGACCCATCGTGAAGTGATCGCCGATTGGCAGGACCGCCACATCGGGCTTGTAGATCTCGCCGATCAGCGCCATGTCGCCGAACACGTCCGTATCGCCGGCCTGGTAGACGACGAGTCCGTCGGGGAACTCGATCACGAAGCCGGCCGGATCGCCGCCCTCGACGATCTTGTCGCCGGCGAGCAGGCCGCAGGAGTGGGCGGCGTGGACCATCGTCACCTTGCAGCCGGCGACCTCGACGGTGCCGCCCATGTTCATCTGGATCACGTTCTGGCAGCCCTCGGACTCGAGCCAGGCGCCGATCTCGAAGATGGCGACCACGTGAGCGCCGGTCTGCTTGACGGTGTCGACCGCGTCACCGACATGATCGAAGTGGGCATGCGTGATCAGCACGGCGTCGAGCGGCCATGGGTTGTGCAGGTCCGCGGGCGCCGAGGGGTTCCCCTTGAGCCACGGATCGACCATGATCCGCCGGCCCTCGGAGGTCTCCCACAGCCAGGTCCCGTGGCCGATCCAGGTGACGCTGTTGCCCTTCAGATCCATTGTGCTCTCCAAGCCGGTGACGGAGTGTGTGGTCGTCAGAGCGGGATGCTACCCAAGGAGCTCCGATGCCCCGAACATGGCGTGCAGCGGGGCGCCGTCGAGCTCGGCCTCGACCGCCTCACGACCACCCTCCTCGCGGTCGATCACCACGAGCGCGGCCACGACCTCGCCGCCGGCCTTGCGCGCGATGCGGATGGCGTCGAGGATCGAGCCGCCGGTCGTGAGCGTGTCATCGACGACCGCAACCGGGGTGCCCTCCTCGATGAACGGCCCCTCGATCCAGTTCTGCAGACCGTGCTTCTTCGGCTCCTTTCGGACGAAGAAGCCCGTCCAGCGCACCCCGTCGCGCCAGGCTGCGGCGCTGACGGCGCAGACGAGGGGATCGGCCCCCAGGGTCAGGCCCCCGACGGCGGTCGGTGCGGACGGCGCCAGCGACGCGTATGCGAGGCGCCCGGCGAGCTCGGCACCCTCCGGATCGAGCAGCACCTGCCGGGCATCGACGTAGTACGAGGAGCGCTTGCCCGAGGCCAGGACCACCGATTCGCGGGTCAACGCCCGTTCGCGCAGGAGCTCGAGCAGACGCTGTCGATCGGAGGCCGGCGCAGACACCGGCGCGATGCTACGCGCTTCGGTTCAGCGACGCTTGTGTCCGGACCCGCCGCAGCACTCGCAGATTACCGGCAGGTACTCGTAGGAGCGGTCGCCGTCGAGCGCTTCCAGGTAGCTTCCGGACCCGAAGCACCACAGACACAGGTCAAGGGCCTGCATGGGAATGGTCCGTGGGGGGCCGACGCGTCGTGTCTGAGGGTCGTTGGGGATCGCCATAGCGTTCCCTCCTCCACTTGGGGCCCCGGTGTGGAACCCTGTATCACATGTATCGGCAGAGTCAAGGCCAAGCATTATGCGTATTGTCACGAACATCGACGAAAGGCTCTCGTGGTCGAAGTCAGCCCCCAGCCGACACCGAATCCCAACGCGCTCAAGTTCACGCTCGACCGGCACGCGACTGACACGCGCAGCGAGACGTTTCGCGCAGGGAGCGACCCCGCCGACTCACCGCTGGGCGCCCGCATCTTCGACCTGGGCGGGGTGACCAACGTTTTCCTGACCGCGGACTTCGTCAGCGTCACCAAGGACGACGCGACGTCGTGGGACACGCTGTTGCCCCGGGTGATCGAGGCGATCGAGGAGCACTTCGGCGAATGAGCAGCACCACCGGCCTCATTCTGAGCTACGCGCTCGGGATCATCTTCGCCGTCGGCGGCCTGGCGTTCCTGATCTTCCTCGACGAGCGGCGGTTCCTGTTCGGCGTCCCCTACCTGATCATGGGCGTGCTGCTGATCGGCGGCGTGCGCGCGAGCCAGCGCCGGCGGCGCGGGCGGGCGCAGGACCCGCAGGACGAATCACCCGAGGCACGCGGGCACTGACCTGAGCCTGGCTGACCCGAGCCCGCGTCGCTCACTTGCTCAGTACGACCCCGCCGTCGCCGGCTGCGACCACCGTCCAGCCGTCGGCTGCCAGCGCGTTGATGGCCGTCACGTCATACGCCTCGACCAGGTATTGAGTCGGCTCGACCGGCTTCTCCCGTGTGAGCCGGATGGTCCATTTGACGATCAGGAACAGGATGAACGCGACGATCACGAACGTGACGACGGCGTTGATGAACGCGCCGTACCGGAACGTCGATCCGTTGATAGTGAAGTCGAGGGCGTTGAAGTCCGGCTGACCGCCGATGGCGGCGATGATCGGCGTGACCAGGTTCTGGGTGAAGCTTTTGACGAGGTCGGCGAACGCCAGTGCGATGATCAGACCGACGGCGATCTCGATCAGGTTGCCCTTCATGATCCATCCCTTGAACTCCCGTGCCCAGCTCATCTCCGCGCTCCTTCGTCGTTCGGTGGCGACGACAGCATGCCCCCTTGGTCAGCCGATCGCGCGAGTCGCCCCGAGCTCGTGGACGCACTGGCGTCGAAAGCACGCTGAGATCTGCGCGACCGCGTGGGCGGCGTCGTCCACGATCGCCAGCAGATCCAGGTCCTCGTGGTGGACGTAGCGGCCGACGAGCGAAGTGGTGATCCAGTCGACGAGCGGCGCCCAGTGGGCCTTGCCCACGAGGACGACGGGAAAATGCTCCACGATCCCGGTCTGGATGAGCGTCAGGGCCTCGAAGAGCTCGTCGAGCGTCCCGAACCCGCCGGGGTAGATCACGAACCCCTCGGACGCCTTGACCATCATGACCTTACGCGCGTAGAAGTGCTTGAAGTCGAGCTCGAGGTCCACGTAAGGGTTCACGCGCTGCTCGTGCGGCAGGATGATGTTGAACCCGACCGAGACCCCGCCCTCGTCGCGGCAGCCGCGGTTTGCGGCCTCCATCACGCCGGGGCCGCCGCCGGTGACGACCGCGAACCCCTCGCGCGCCAACAAGCGCGCGCACTCCCGCGCGCCCGCGTAGACCGGGTCGTCCGGGGCGACGCGCGCCGAGCCGAACACGGTCACCGCCGGTCGGCCGATCCGCCCGACGACCTCGAAGCCCTTGCGGAACTCGTCGGCGATGAACGCGATCTTCTCGTCGACGGCCTCGACGCCGCTGGCGAGCACGGCGCGGTCCTCGACCTGCCGCGTGGGGTGCTCGGCGTCGCTCACGTCCGCGCGA
This sequence comes from Miltoncostaeaceae bacterium, assembly GCA_046708705.1. Taxonomy (GTDB): domain Bacteria; phylum Actinomycetota; class Thermoleophilia; order Miltoncostaeales; family Miltoncostaeaceae; genus CALMEC01. The sequence goes on from JBKKDD010000052.1 coordinate 5,369, forward strand.
CCACGGGCATGACCGCCGCCGGGGCGGTCCGCAGCGGCAACCGCACGGTGAACCGGGTGCCGGCGTCGACCGCGCTCGACACGTCGATCGCGCCGTCCAGCGAGTCGACCAGCTGCTTGACGATGGCGAGGCCGAGCCCCGATCCGCCCCCGGGGCGAGATCGCGACGCATCGACGCGGTACAGACGGTCGAACACGTGCGGCAGATGCCGCTCGTCGATCCCGACGCCGGTGTCGGACACGCTCACCAGCGCGACCGTGTCGTGGGCTGCGACCTCCACCGTCACCCGCCCGCCCGACGGGGTCGCGACGATCGCGTTCTGGATCAGGTTCGCCAGGATCGTGGCGACCCTGTCGGGATCCGACGAGATGGGGAGCTCACCGCTCGGCCCCGACAGCGCCACGCCCGCGTCGGCCGCGATGGGGCCGAACCTGGCAACCGCCGCGCGCGCCGCGTAAACCAGGTCAAAGTGCTCGATCGACGGCGGGGGGTTCAGGTCCAGGCGAGTCAACTCACGCAGGTCGTCGATGAGCCGACGCAGACGGATCGCTTCCTGCCTGATGTAGGCGACCGCCTCGCCGCGGGCCTCGGGGCTCGCGGCGGTGCCGTCCACCAGGGCGGATGCGAACCCGTCGATCGCGGTGACCGGGGTACGCAGCTCGTGCGCCACGTCGGCCAGGAACCGCCGTTGCCGCGCATCGGCCTCGGCGAGCCGCTCGCTCATGATGTTGAAGGCGGTCGCGACCCTGCCAAGCTCGTCGGACGGGACGTGGGCGCGGGCGCCGAGATCCCCTGCCGCCACGGCCTCGGCCGATGCCGCAAGGTCGGTGGCCTGACGGCGCAAGCGGCGCGTGACCGCTCCCGCCAAACCCCAGACCACAGCTGCGGCCACCGCGAGCCCAGCCACGAAGAGCGCGACCACCACCCAGTCCGCCACACCCCCGAGCGCCGACTCCCGCTGCAGGCGGACCGCCACGGCGCCCGAACGCGCCTCCGCGCGGATGTCGAGGGTGTCCGACGGGACCAGGGTGTAATAGAAGCCGCCGGGCGCCGGCCATGTGACCTCGATCCTGGTGGCGGGCAGGTACCGCGCCGCGTCGGCGGCACGATCGCGCTTGGCGACGTCGGGCGCGGCGTCGACCGCCTCGGCCAGGGCCACCGCCTGCGCCTGCAGGGTGCGCGTGGCGGCTGACGTGGCCCGGTCGTCCACGACGGTTCGGATCACCGCCTGGGCGCCGAGCACCGCCACCAGGGACACCGCGCTGACCAGCGCGATGCGGCCGCGGTAGCTCGACGGCCATGCGCGACGCATCAGGTCATGTCGGGATCGAGCTTGTAGCCGACGCCGCGGATCGCCACGACGCCACCCCACCCGTCGAGCTTCTTCCTGAGGTTCGCCAGATGCACGTCGATCGTCTTGCCGCCCATCGGCGTCTGGTGGCCCCAGATTTTCTCGAGCAGGCGCTCGCGCGTGTAGACGATGCGGGGATGGGCGATCAGCTCGGCAAGCAGGTCGAACTCGAGTCGCGTCAGCTCGACCAGCCGACCGTCGAGACGGCATTCCCGGCTGGCCCCGTCCATCGTGACGCTGCCGGCGGCCAGCGGGCCGTTCTGCTCCGCTCCCATCGCGACCCGGCGAAGGACGGCTCGCACCCGTGCGAGCACCTCGCGGGGGGCGAACGGCTTGCCGACGTAGTCGTCGGCGCCGAGTTCGAGCCCCGCCACCTGGCTGTCCTCGTCGTCGCGCGCGGTCACCATGATGATCGGAAGCTGGCCGTTGACCGCCCGCATCCGCCGGCACACCTCAAACCCGTCCATCTGCGGCAACATCAGGTCGAGAAGTACCAGGTCGATGCCGCCCTGGCGGACCTGGCTGATGGCCTCCTGGCCGTCGGCCGCATCGGCGACCGTGTACCCGGACTCCGTCAGGTACAGCCGAAGGAGCGCTCTGATCGACTTCTCGTCGTCAACGACGAGAATGTGTCCGCGGCTTGCCATCGCAGACGGAAGTATCACAGGTGCCGCGGCGGCGGGTCCCTCATCAATCTCGGCCGTCTCCTGCGATGGGAGGTTGATTCAACGGCCGCGACCCCCTACCGTTCCCTAGCCCCGGCGGGATAGCTCAGTTGGTAGAGCACACGACTGAAAATCGTGGTGTCCCCAGTTCGAATCTGGGTCCCGCCATTTCGAGAACCCGCACCGGCAAAGGGCGTTACCGACCCGCCCATCGGTCAGCCGCTCGCACCCCGGATGCGTCTGAATACGTTGCGGGACGTTGCGGGGACAGCAGAGACGTTGCGGGAGACGTTGCGGGAGGCGCGCCGATCGAGGTGGGTCCGACAGGCACGCTTGTCGGCGCCACTACTCGTACGGATCGACGAGTGCCTGCTCCGGCGGGTCTGACCGGCCAGCGGTGAGCTCGGGCATCCAGGCGCGCAGGCGCGGACGATCCACGACCAGGCGAGTCCGGACGAGGTGCAGGCTGCCGAGAGCAGAGTCCCGGACCCATCTACTCCGCCCCTTCGGGCGCATCGGAATGCGAACCTTCAGCCAGGTAGGCCCATCCGGGTCGGTCCAGCGGCGCAGGACGAGGTACACCTCCGGGAACCCGTCCTCGGTGAGATAGCGGACCCGCGCGATCCGCCGCGAGGTCGGCGCCGGGAGCTGCCG
>JBKKDD010000053.1:0-21758 GCA_046708705.1 Miltoncostaeaceae bacterium
GCCTCCCGTAGGAGTCTGGGCCGTGTCTCAGTCCCAGTGTGGCTGATCGTCCTCTCAGACCAGCTACGCATCGTCGCCTTGGTAGGCCGTTACCCCACCAACAAGCTAATGCGCCGCGGGCCCATCCAAGAGCGGAGGCCGAAGCTACCATTTGGCGTCACGCCTTGGGGCATGACGCGTTATGCGGTATTAGCTCGGGTTTCCCCGAGTTGTCCCGCTCTCTTGGGCAGGTTGCCCACGTGTTACTCACCCGTTCGCCACTGTACTCGCCCCCGAAGGAGCTTTCTCGTTCGACTTGCATGTGTTAAGCACGCCGCCAGCGTTCGTCCTGAGCCAGGATCAAACTCTCCGTGAAAGAGATCTTTGATCGAATCCGCGGCCGAAGCCGGGAAACGCTCGAAGTCTGACGTTGGCCCCCATACCCCGCAGGGCTGGGAGCTCCCTACGAACAGCGCGGCTCGCGCCGGACCGCCCGCATTGACAGGGTTCGTGAAAATTACCTGATCATCATTTGGCCACCCCACGGCGAACCGCGAGGGACCGTTGATGCATGCTGTTCAGTTTTCAAGGTTCTCGCGCCCTCGGAGGGCGCACCCCCACGGGACCGGATGTCCGGCCAGCGGGACTCGGGAGAATACCATCCCCCACGGCATCGTCAAGCGTCTCAGACGACGCCTCCACCGTGAATGCCCGGAAAGACCGAGCACTCAGGTCCGAGAAAGGTAGCAGACCCCCTCGGACGGCGCCGCGACGGCGTCGTCAGGGACGCGCCGGATCTCAGAACCGCCTGCAAAGTGATGGGTTCGGCATAGGCGAAGCGCGATGCGCCGGGACGCGACGGTGTCAGCCGCCGACTTGGACCCGCACGAAGCGGCGCTTGCCGGCGCGCACGACGCTGTCGTGAAGCCGCGCGGCGGGGACGTCCAGATCGTCGAGGCGCGCTCCGTCCACGGTCACGCCGCCCTGCGCGACGAGCCGCCTGGCCTCGCCGCGGCTCGCCACGCCCATGTGGTCGACGAGGAACGCGGGCACGTGGACATCGCCGGCGGCGATCGTCACCGTCGGCGTGTCCTCCGGCGCCGTGTTGGCCTTGAACATCCGATCGAACGCCGCCTCGGCGCGATCGCCGGCCCCGGCGCCGTGGAAGCGGTCGGCCACCAGCCGCCCCAGACGGCGCTTCTCGGCGTTGGGGTGGCCCGAGACGCCCGGCTCGGCCGCGAAGAGCAGCTCGTAGAAGATCACCATCGCCGCGTCCGGGATGCTCATGATCTTGCCGAACTGCTCCTCGGGCGGCTCGGCGACGCCGATGTAGTTGCCGCTCGACTTGCTCATCCGCGCGACGCCGTCGGTGCCGGGCAGGATCGGCATGGTCAGCGCCACCTGCGGCTGCTGGCCGTACGCCTGCTGCACCTCACGACCCAGCATCAGGTTGAAGAGCTGATCGGTTCCGCCGAGCTCGACGTCCGCCTGCACCGCGACCGAGTCGTACGCCTGCATCAGCGGGTAGAGCAGCTCCAGGACCGAGATCGGCCGCTGCTCGCTCATGCGGGTGTGGAAATCCTCGCGCCGCAGCAACTGGTTGACGGTCGTGGTGGCCGCCAGGCGAAAGAGCGGCTCCAGACCCATCCCGGAGAACCACTCGCCGTTGGGGCGCACCTCGGTCCGGTCGGGATCGAGCACCTGGAACGCCTGCGCACGGTAGGTGGCGGCGTTCGCGTCGATCTCCGCGGCCGACAACATCGGACGCATCGAGGAACGGCCCGAGGGATCGCCGACCCGTGCGGTCCAGTCGCCGATGATCAGCACCCCGACGTGGCCCGCATCCTGGAACTCCCGCAGCTTCTGCAGCGCCACCGTGTGGCCCAGATGGATGTCGGGCGCGGTCGGATCGACGCCCAGCTTGACGCGCAGCGGACGCCCCAGCGCCAGCTTGGCCGCGAGGCCGTCCGGCGGCACAACCTCGACCGCACGCGCCGCCAGGGCGGCGGCTGCGCTCACGCCGCCACCGCGGCCGGGAACGGGCGCGACAGGTGCGGCGAGCCGGTGACGCCCAGGCGCCACGGCTGGTGGGTCGCCTGCGAGATCCCGATCCGCGGGCCGACCGACACCTTCGTGACCGGGTCTCCCGCCAACACACGCACCGGGCCCGTCCCCAGCACCGACCCGTTCATGGTCCCGTCGATGCCGAGCGCCTGGCAGAGCCGGCCCGGCCCCGAGCACAGTCGCCGCTCGATCGCCGTCCCGCGCCGAAGGCGCATCTCGTCGAGGCCGCGCAGCGGAGCGAGCGCCCTGATCAACACTGCCGCGCCCTGCCCCTCCGGCTCGCACACCACGTTGGCGCACCAGTGGATGCCGTAGCTTCGGTAGACGTAGAGCACACCCGGGGACCCGAACATCACCGCGGCGCGCCGCGTCGGCCCGCGGAAGCTGTGCGACGCCGGGTCGTCCTGCTGGTAGCGCTCCACCTCGACGATGCGACCGGCCACCTCGCCCACCGCGAGCACGCAGCCCAGCAGGTCCCGCGCCACCTCGCCCACGGACCTCGCGAAGAACTCCCGGCCGAGGACCGCGCCTGGGTCGACCACGCTCAGAAGAGCGACGGGGACTCCTCCCCGCTCCGTTTGCCCCGTCCGCTTCGGGCCGGCTCGGGCGCCGACTCGGCCGCTCCGCCCAGGTCCGCCAGGATCGCCGCTTCGCTGCGGGCCGCGACGATCGGTTGGGCGAGACCGTCGAGCCAGACGCGGGTGCGGTTGCCGGGCCCGCGCTCCTCGCCCTCGATGGGCTCGAGCGCCAACACCCGATCGGCGCGGACGAACCTTCCCAGCCCCAGCGATACGAATTCCCCGCTCACCAGCCCTCCACCTCCACGCATGCCGCCTCGAGTTGCCGCAGCACCATATCCCGCGCGGTGCCGCCCGGCACGGCCTTGGCCTCGACCGACGCCTGGGCCGTGAGCGGCGGCAGCGCGATGTCGCCGAGCCCGGCCGCCGCGATCTCGTCCGCCGTCGCGTCCTCCAGCCCGACCCCGCGATCGATCACCGCGCGCACCAGCGCGCCAACCGCCTCGTGCGCCCGCCGAAACGGCCACCCGGCCCGCACCAGGTGATCGGCCAGATCCGTGGCGGCCATCGCCCCACCCGCGCAGGCGGCCGCCATGCGCTCGGGTCGGAACATGGCGCCCGCAATCATCCCGGTCATCGCCGGCAGCAGCAGGTCGATCGTGTCCGCGGCATCGAACAGGAACGTCTTGTCCTCCTGCAAATCCTTGTGGTAGGTCAGGGGCAGCCCGGCCACCACGCTGTGCAGTCCGGCCAGGTCGCCGATCAGGCGGTGGGCCTTGGCGCGCGCCAGCTCGGCGGCGTCGGGGTTCTTCTTTTGCGGGAGCATGGACGAGCCGGACGTGAACGCGTCCGGCAGCTCCACGAAGCCGAACTCCTCGCTGGACCACAGCACAAGCTCGGCGCCCAGGCGCGAGAGGTGCACGCCGAGCTGCGCAGCGAATGCCAGGTAGTCGGCCATCGCGTCGCGGCTGGCCACGGCGTCCAGGCTGTTGGGGCTCGGGCGGGCGAACCCGAGCTCGGCGGCCACCATCGCGCGGTCCACGGGAAAGCCCACACCCGACAGCGCCCCGCTGCCCAGCGGACACTCGTCGGTGGCGGCGACTGCGGCCACCAGCCGGGTGCGGTCGCGCGCCAGCATCCAGACGTAGGCGAGCAGGTGGTGGGCCAGACGCACGGGCTGGGCCCGCTGCAGATGCGTGTAGCCCGGCAGCAGGGTGTCCACATGCTCCTCGGCGCGCGCGATCAGCGCCGTGGCGAGTCCCCGCAGCTCCGCGAGCTGCCCGTGACAGCGGCGCCGGATCCACAGCAGCGTGTCGGTCGCGGCCTGGTCGTTGCGGCTGCGGGCGGTGTGGAGCCTGCGACCGGCGTCGCCCGCGATCTCGGTCAGCCGCCGCTCGACGGCGGTGTGGATGTCCTCGTCGCTCGGGACGAACACGAACGCGCCCGACTCCATCTCGGCGGCGACCTGATCGAGCCCGGCCAGGATCGCCCGCGCGTCCTCAGACGGCACGATGCCGCACGCGCCGAGCATCCGGGCGTGGGCCCGCGACCCGTCGATGTCCTCGCGCCAGAGCCGCCGGTCGACCGACAGCGACTCGTTGAGCCGCTCGAAGGCCTCGGCCGGGCCGCCCGCGAACCTGCCGCCCCACAGCCGGTGCTCGCTCACGACGCCCCCCGATGCTCCGCGAGCGCCGCCGACAGGGTCGCGCAGACGCGCTCGACTTGGGCGTTCGTCATCTCCGGGAAGAACGGCAGCGCGATCGTGGACGCGCTGATCGCCTCGGTGACCGGCAGGAACCCGGGCCGGTAGCCGTGGACCTCCCGGTAGAACGGCTGCAGGTGGATGCACGGCAGGTACGGCTTGGCGGCGATGCCCCGCGCGTCCAGCAGGCCGATGACCGCGTCGCGGTCGATGTCGGCGTCCAGGCGCGGCGCGTACACGAACCAGGAGCGCCGCTGCGGCCCCTCGTACATCGGCGTGACACCCTCGATCTCGCCGATCGCCGCCTGATACCACCCGGCGACGCGGGCGCGCGCGTCGAGCATGTCCTCCAGGCGCTCCAGTTGCGCCACGCCGATCGCCGCGTGGACGTCCGACAGCCGGTAGTTGAAGCCCAGGCGCGAGTGCACGAGCCACGCGCCGTCGTCGGAGCGCCCCTGGTTGACCAGGCTCTTGAGCTGCCGGGCCAGATCGGCGTCGTCGGTCAGCACGATGCCGCCCTCGGCGGTGGTCATCTGCTTGTTGGCGTAGAACGCGAGCACCGCCGGGTGGCCGAACGTGCCGTACGCGCGACCGTCGTAGTCGCCGCCGATCGCCTGGCAGGCGTCCTCCACGATCGCGAGGCCGTGCCGCTCGGCGATCGCGACAAGCGCCGGCAGCTCGGCCGGGTACCCGAAGATGTCGACGATCTCGATCGCCTTGGTGCGCGACGTGACGGCCGCCTCGACCGCGGCGGGATCAAGGTTGAACGTGAGCGGATCGACCTCGACGAACACCGGCGTGGCGCCGGTGAACAGGATGGCGTTGGCGGACGCGACGAATGAGAACGACGGGACGATGACCTCGTCGCCGGGGCCCAGCCCGAGCGCGTGGAAGCAGGCGTGCAGACCGGCCGTGCCGCTGGAGGTCGCCACGGCGTGGGCGACGCCCGCGCGCTCGGCCCACGCGTGCTCGAACCGGGTCAGCATCCCGCCGAGCGAGAGCTGCCCCGAGCGCAGCACCTGGGTCACGAGCTCCACCTCGCGGTCCCCGATGACCGGCCTGGCGAGCGGGATGTTGTCCTGTGCGGCGTCCGTCACGCGGTGCGAGCCCGCGCCCGGGCAGCCCGGCGCGCCCCATGCTCGAGGCTGTCGACCAGCGCCTGCCACGACGCCTCGATCAGGTTCTCGCTGACGCCGATGGTGCCCCAGGTGTCCTCGTGGTCGGCCGAGTCGATCAGCACGCGCGTCACCGCCGAAGTGCCCTTGGCCTCGTCCAGGATGCGGACCTTGAAGTTGACCAGCTCGATCGCGTCCAGGCCCGGCACCCTGCCGGCGAGCGCCGAGCGCAGCGCGCGGTCCATGGCGTTGACGGGGCCGTTGCCCTCGGCCGTGGCGACGATGCGCTCGCCGCCGAGGGTGAGCTTGATCGTGGCCTCGGTCTCCACGCGCCCATCGGCACGCTTCTCGGTGATCACCCGGAAGCTCTCGAGCACGAACAGCGGCTCGTAGGTGCCGATCTCGCGCTCCAGCATCAGCTCGAACGAGCCGTCGGCCACCTCGAAGTGGTAGCCGTCGCTCTCCAGGTCCTTGACGCGCTCCAGGATGTGGGCGATCTGCGCGCCGTCGATCTCGACGCCGAACTCCTGGGCCTTGGTCAGGATCGTGCCGCGGCCCGAGAGCTCGCTGACGGCGACGTGGCGCTCGTTGCCGACCAGGGTCGGCTCCAGGTGCTCGTAGGTGGCGGGGTCATGCAGGATCGCCGACGTGTGCATGCCGCCCTTGTGGGCGAAGGCGTTGTGCCCGACGTACGGCGCCCACTGATCGGGGGGAAGGTTCGCCATCTCGGCCACGTAGTGGCTGAGCGCGGTGATCTCGCCGACCTTGCCGGGGTCCAGCACCTCGTAGCCCATCTTGAGCGCGAGCGACGGGATGATCGACACCAGGTTGGCGTTGCCGCAGCGCTCCCCGTAACCGTTGACCGTGCCCTGCACCATCCGCGCGCCCTCGTCGACCGCGGCCAGCGAGTTGGCCACGCCGCACTCGGCGTCGTTGTGGGTGTGGATGCCCAGTAGCACGTCGGGCAGCGCGGCACGCACGGCGGCGACGATGCGCGCCATCTGGGTGGGCAACGTGCCGCCGTTGGTGTCGCAGGGAGTGACCCATGTGGCGCCACCCGCCGCCGCCGCCTTGAGGCAGTCCACGGCGTAGTCGGGGTGAGCACGATAGGCGTCGAAGAAGTGCTCCGCGTCGTAGATGACCTCCTTGCCCTGGGCGACCAGGAACGCCACGGAGTCCTCGATGATCGCCAGGTTCTCGGCGCGGTCCACCTTGAGGACCTTCTGCAGGTGCAGATCCCAGGTCTTGCCGACGATCGTCGCGACCGGCACGAACGCGTCGGCCAGGTCGCGCAGCGCCGGGTCGGTGCCGGCGGTGGTGTCGCGCCTGCGGGTCATGCCGAACGCGGCGATCTTGGTTCGGCCGGTGTCCTCGCGCTCCAGGGCCGTGAAGAGCTCCCGCTCCTTGGGATTGGACGAGGGGAACCCCGCCTCGATGTAGTCGACCCCGAACTCGGCCAGGCGCACCGCGATCGCGAGCTGCTCGCCCACGGTCAGGCTCATTCCCTCACGCTGCTGACCGTCGCGCAGCGTGGTGTCGTAGATCGCGACGCGGCTCACCGCGACGCCCGGGCGGGCACGTCGACGTAATCCAGCCACTCGGCCGAGCGCGGGTCCTTGCCGGTGATCACGTTGACGAAGCGCTCCTGCAGCTTGCGGGTGATCGGACCGGGCGGGCCCAGCACGTGCTCGTCGATCTCGTTGAGCGGGCAGACTTCGGCCGCGGTACCGGTGACGAACACCTCGTCGGCGAAATACAGCTCCGCCCGTGCGACGTCGCGCTCGACGACCGTGTAGCCCTCGTCACGGGCCAGGTCGATGATCGTGTTGCGCGTGATGCCCTCCAGGATCGAGGCGGCCACCGGGGGCGTCAAGAGCACGCCGTCCTTGACCACGAAGATGTTCTCGCCGGACCCGTCGGCCACGTAGCCGTGCTCGTTCAGCAGGATGGCCTCCTGGTAGCCGGCCTTCTGCGTCTCGATCTTGGCGAGGATGGAGTTGAGGTACTGACCGCCGGCCTTCGCGGTCGCCGGGACGGTGTTGTTGCCGATGCGCCGCCAGCTCGCGATCTTGGCGCGGATGCCGTTCTTGAGGCCGTCCTCACCCAGGTAGGCGCCCCACTCCCACACCGCGATCACGACGTCCACCGGGGCATCGAGCGGGAACAGGCCCATCGTCCCGTAGCCGCGGAAGACCAGCGGCCTGATGTAGCAGGCGTCCAGCTCGTTGACCCCGATCGTCTGGTGGACGGCGGTGCGCAGCTCCTCGCGGGTGAACGGGACCGGCATGTAGTACATCGCCGCCGAGCGCTCCAGGCGCGCAAGGTGGTCGTCCAGGCGGAACACCGCGGGACCCTGATCGGTCTGGTAGGCGCGAATGCCCTCGAACACGGAGGTGCCGTAGTGGAGCGCATGAGACAGGACGTGTACCCGGGCATCGCCCCAGTCGACCAGCGTCCCGTTCTGCCAGATCTTTTCGGATTCCTGCACGTCGCGACCTTTCCAGAGAGCGGTCCCGCAACGATAGCTGGGCCGACACCCGCGGCAAACCTGTCGTTATCGGCCGTTATGGCGTTCGGGGTCTGGCGCTGCCCACCTGCGCGTCCGCGGTCCCGGGGCCGACCATCCGGCGGTGGTCGTCGGCAAGGAGCTGGAACAGGACGTGGTCCTGCCACACCCCGGCGATGCGCAGGTAGCCGCGCGCGACGCCGATACGGGTGAAGTGGTTGCGCTCCAGGACCCGCTGGGAGCCCACGTTGTGGGTCAGCGTGCCGGCGTCCAGGCGGTGCAGCCCGGCGGAGTCGAACGCCCATGCGCAGACCTCGGCAACCGCCCGTGTCGCGATGCCCTTGCCGTTGTGACCCTGGGCGACGAAGTAGCCGATCGTGCCGCTCTGGGCGACACCGCGAACGATGTTGTTGACGGCCAGGACACCCACCGGCGCGTCGTCGGCCAGGATCACGAAGCGCTCGCAGAGCCCCGCCGCGCGCAGGGCGCCGGTGCGCTCCAGGATCGCCAGTTGCCCGGCACGCGTGAAGAACGACGACTCGCGCTCGGGCTCGAAGGGCTCCAAGAAGTCCCGCTCGGCGGCGTACAGCGCAGCGAGCGCCGCCGCGTCGGCGACCCGGGCCGGGCGCAGTGCCACCCGCACGGGCGTCATGCCGTCCTCGCCACCTCGCCCCGCAGCAGCTCGCCTACCGCGGTGGTGGTGAGCGCCCCGCCCAGATCGCGCGTGCGGTGGCCGGCCTCCAGGAATGCCGCGACCGCGGCGTCGATGCGGTCCGCGCCGTCGGTACAGTCCAGCGAGTAGCGCAGCATCATCGCGGCCGACAGGCAGGTGGCCAGCGGGTTGGCGATGCCCTGACCGGCGATGTCGGGGGCCGAGCCGTGCACCGGCTCGTACAGGCCGGGGCCGCTCGCGCCCAGGCTCGCCGAGGGCAGCATGCCGATTGATCCGGTGATCATCGCGGCCTCGTCGCTCAGGATGTCGCCGAACATGTTCTCGGTGACGACGACGTCGAAGTCGCTCGGCCGCGAGACGAGTTGCATCGCCGCGTTGTCGACGAGCATGTGGTCCAGCGCGATGTGCGGGTGCCCGGCCGCGACCTCCAGCACCGTCTCGCGCCAGAGCCGTGAGCTCTCGAGGACGTTCGCCTTGTCGACCGACGTGACCTTGCCGCGCCGTCCGGCCGCCGCCCGAAACCCCCACTCGGCCACGCGCCGCACCTCCTCCTTGGTGTACAGGCACGTGTCGTAGGCGGTGTCGCCGTCGCGACCGCGCGCGCCGAAGTAGATGCCGCCGGTCAGCTCGCGGATGACCAGCAGGTCGGTGCCCTCGATGCGCTCCCGCCGCAGCGGGCTGGCGTCGTAAAGCGCGGGGAACGGGCGCACCGGGCGCAGGTTGGCGAAGAGCCCGAGCCCTGCGCGCAGCGCCAGAAGCGCCTGCTCGGGCCGCGGTTTGTCCGGGTCGGTCGTATCCCACTTGGGTCCGCCGACGGCGCCGAGCAGCACCGCGTCGGCCGCCCGGCATGCGTCCAGCACCCCGTCGGGCAGCGCGGCGCCGTGGGCGTCGATCGCAGCGCCGCCGACGATGTGCTCCTCCCACGTGATGGCCAGGTCGTGCCCGGCCGCCACGACGTCCACCAGGCGGCGCGCCTCGGCGACGACCTCGGGCCCGATCCCGTCGCCGGGCAGGGCGACCACCTTTACCGTACGCATCCATCCCCCCGTGTCGTGAGCCGGGGGAGGTTATCGCGTGGCGACCAGGCAGCGGCCGTGTCATCGGCGCTACGCTGGGATCAATCGATCGGAGGAGAGACGATGGACGAGGGCGGATTCCCGTTCGGCGGAATGTTCGGCGACCCGGACGACCTGCAGAAGGGGCTTCGGGACATGATGGAGCAGATGCAGGGCGCGCAGAAGGTCGCATGGGCCGACAACGCCATCAACCTGGCGGTGCAGATGACCGTCGCGTGCATCCAGCGCCTCGACCTGGCCGGCGCGCCCGAGACCCAGGCGACCCAGGTGCGCGACGCCATCCGCGTGCTGTTCCCCGAGGCCGTCATGCTGGTGCGAGAAGCCCGCCAGGGCCTGACCTGACAGGCGAGTCCTTCGTGGGACGATGTGACGAGTTTCGTAGGATGTGACATGCCTTGAGATGTGACGTGCCTGCCGTGCGCCGACGCTAATGATGCGCGCCGGTGACGGCGCGGACCAGGCTGCGAAGGATCCGGGTGGCGACGGACATGCTCGCCAGGTCCGCTGGACCCGCGGCGATTTCCTCGAGGGCGCCGAGCGCGTCGGCCGGGGCCGGGGCCGAGCGCTCCCACCAGGCGTCCAGGCGGGTGTCGACGGAGCCCGCCGGGGTCGTATCGACGACGTTCGCGGTCAGGCGGGCGTGGACCGCGAACAGGTCCTCGCGCAGCGTCGCCCGGGCGAGCGTCCCCCACCGGTCCTCGCGCGGCAGGCCGTTGATGCGCTCCATCACGCGTGCGATCCCGAGGCGGTCGGACAGGGCGTAGTGGACGCGGCACACGCCCGGAACCGGGACGCCCCGCTCGATCGCGACCTCGACGACGTCGAGCGTCCCGTAGCCGGCCTCCATCACCGCCGTCCGCTCGGCGAGCGAGGCCGGCACCCCCGCCTCGGTCCAGGCGGCGCAGCGCGACTCGACCAGGGCCAGGTCGACGCCGCGCAAGACATCCGGGAACATCCGGGTCACCCGCGCGGCGCCCGGCCGGAACAGGTCACGCGCCGATCGGGTGTCACGCCACGCCCAGCGGTTGGCGATCAGCCAGCGCGCTCCGCGCTCGACCAGGCGCTCGCCATGCAGGCGCACGTCCATCGCGACCGCGCCCGCCACGGTTGCCGGCAGCGCCTCCACCGCGTCCCAGAACGACTGCATGTCGAAGATCGCCCACGCCGCCGCGTGCGCGCGGGCGATCTCGGCGAGCGATACCCTGGTCTCGTCGCGCACGCGCAACCAGAACGTGATCCCGGCGCGGTTGACCAGCCGGTTCGCGACCTGGGTGGCGATGATCTCGCGGCGCAGCGGGTGCTCGGCGATCGCGGTCGCGTACCGGCCGCGCAGCAGGGCCGGGAAGTACTGGCGGAGCGCGTCCTGGAACCAGCCCTCGTCGGGCAGGTCGGATGCGAGCAGCTCGTCGTACAGAACGATCTTGGCGTACGCAAGCAAAACCGCCAGCTCCGGCGCGCACATCCCCAGACCCGCCTGACGGCGCTCGGCGATCCCCTTGGCCGACGGCAGCCGCTCGACCTCGCGGTCCAGGCGCCCCATGGCCTCGAGCGTGCGGATCAACCGTGAGTGGACGTGCAGCAGCGCGGCGGACTGGGAGGCGTTGTTGGCGAGCGCGACGTTCTGGTCGGCGTTGTCGGCCAGCACCTGCTCCGCGACCGCGTCGGCCATCCGCGCGAGCAGCGCATTGCGGCGGGGCACGGTCAGCCCGCCGTCGCGCACCACGCGGTCCAGCAGGATCTTGATGTTGACCTCGCGGTCCGAGGTGTCCACGCCCGCGGAGTTGTCGATGGCGTCGGTGTTGAGCAGCCCGCCGGACAGCGCGTACTCCACCCGCCCGAGCTGTGTGAAGCCCAGGTTGCCGCCCTCGCCGACCACGCGACAGCGCAACTCGCCGCCATCGACGCGGATCGCGTCGTTGGCCCGGTCGGCGACCTCGGCGTTGCGCTCGTCGGCGGCTTTGACGAACGTGCCGATGCCGCCGTTCCACAAGAGATCCACCGGCGCGCGCAGGATCGCCTTGATGAGCTCGTGCGGAGCCAGCGTGGCCGCGTCCGTGGCGATGCCGAGGGCCGCCCGGGCCTGTGGGCTGACCGGGACGGACTTGGCCGAGCGCGCGAACACCCCGCCGCCACGCGAGATCAGCCCGGGCGCGTAGTCGGCCCAGGAGGAGCCGGACAGCTCATACAGCCGCCGGCGCTCGGCGAACGACGCAGCCGGATCGGGATCGGGGTCCACGAACACGTGCCGATGGTCGAACGCCGCCAACAGGCTCAGGTGCGGTGAGTGCAGGAGGCCGTTGCCGAACACGTCGCCGGACATGTCGCCCACGCCGACCACCGTCAGCGGGTGGACCGCCGGATCCAGCCCGAGCGCACGCAGATGGCACGCCACCGACACCCACGTCCCGCGCGCGGTGATCCCCATCGCCTTGTGGTCGTAGCCGGTGGATCCGCCGGACGCGAACGCGTCACCCAGCCAGTAGTCGTGATCGGTCGACACGGCGTTGGCAATGTCGGAGAACGTCGCCGTGCCCTTGTCGGCAGCTACCACCATGTACGGGTCGTCGTCGTCGTGACGCACCACGTCGACCGGCGGGACCACGGCGTCGCCGACGCGGTTGTCGGTCAGGTCGAGCAGCGCCGAGATGAACATCCGGTAGCAGGCGACCCCCTCCGCCTGCGCGGCCGCGCGGTCGGCCGGCGGGCGGCGGACCACGAACCCGCCCTTGGCGCCGACCGGCACGATCACGGCGTTCTTGACCATCTGGGTCTTGGCGAGGTCGAGCACCTCGCTGCGCAGGTCCTCGCGCCGGTCCGACCAGCGCAGGCCGCCGCGCCCGATCCGCCCGAACCGCATGTGCACGGCGTCCACCCGCGGCGACGAGACCCAGACCTCGTGCTTGGGGCGCGGGCGCGGCAGGTCGGGAATCGCCTCGGGATCGAGCTTGAGGGCGAGCACGGCGCGCGGGTTGCGGTCCGCGTCGCGCTGGAAGTGGTTGGTGCGGACGGTCGCCAGGATCAGCCGCAAGAACGCCCGCAGGATGCGGTCGTGGTCAAGGCTCGCGATCCCGTCGAGTCGTCGACGGATCGCCCGGACGAGCGCCCGCTCGGCGGCTGCCCGGTCACCCGCCAACTCGGGATCGAAGCGCACGCCGAAGAGCCGCAGCAGATCCCGAGCCACGTCCAAGTTCGCCACCAGGCAGTCCTCGATGTACTCCTGGCTGAACGCCGATCCGCTCTGGCGCAGGTACTTCCCGTACCCGCGCATGACCGCGGCGTCCCGCCACGAGCAGCCCGCACGCGGGACGAGGGCGTTGAAGCCGTCCGAATCCGCGTCGCCGGCCCAGACCGCGAGGAACGCCTGCTCGACCAGCCGCGCCGCCACGGCGTCCTCCACGCCCGCCGGCATCGGGTACCGCACGCCGAAGTCGTAGATCCACACGACCGGCCTGTCGCTGCAGACGATGTCGTAGGGCCGCTCGTCGGCGACCTCCATGTGCATGCGCTCGAGGATCGGCAGGATCTGCGAGAGCGACAGCGCGGGCCCGTGACGCGAGATCTTGAAGCGGCGCTCGCCCGCCCGGTGCTCATCCGGCGGGCCGAGCCACGCGGCCATGGCGCCGTCGGGATTGGCCTCGAGCCGGTCGATGTCCGCGACCGCGAGGCCGGCCGGGACGTCCTCCTTGTACGCCTCGGGCAACGCCTCGCCGTACCTCGCCAGCAGCGCATCCGCGACCGGCTGTGGGTGGCACGCCGCGAGCTCGTCGGCCAGGTCGTCCGTCCAGACCCGCGTGGCGTCGGAGAGACCGCGCTCCAACGCGATCAGGTCAACGTCCGCCGCCTGAGCGCCCTGCGCCAGCCACAGCGTGAAGTGCAGGCGCGCGAGCACCGACTCTCCCACCCGTGCGGCATGCTCGATCTCGACCGCGCCGAACGCCTCGCGCAAGAGCTGCGCGATCCGCAGGCGCGCGGCGGTGGTGTAGCGATCGCGCGGGAAGTACAGCAAGCACGAGACAAACCGTCCCCGCGGGTCGTGGCGGACGAACAGCCGCAGGCGCCTGCGCTCCTCCAGCCCCAGCACACCGGTCGCGACCGCCGTCAGCTCGGCCGGCGACATCTGGAAGAGCTCCTCGCGCGGGTAGGTCTCAAGGATCTCCGCGAGGTCCCTGCCACTGTGACCGGTGGGCGGAAGCCCGGATCGGCGCATGACCTCCCGCGCCTTGCGCCGAAGGACGGGGATGCGGCCGACGCGCTCCGTGTAGACGGTCGAGGTGAACAGCCCGACGATCCGCCATTCCCCGACCGGTTGCCGCGCGACGTCCAGCCGGGGGACGGTGATCTCGTCCAGGTGCGCCGAGCGATGGACGGTTGCGCGCACGCCCGACTTGGCGATGTCGATGACGGCTGGGCTCGGCCCGAGCCCGTCGCGCCACGAGCCGAGATCGCGTGGCGGCGTCCGGTCGCGGCGCAGGACCCCGAGCGTCGAGGCACGGCGGGCGCGCAGCACGGCCACGCCGCCCGCCTGGCCGCGCCCGTACTCGGCGACGCCCAGCAACGTGAAGTGGTTGTCGGCCAGCCAGCTCAAAAGCTCACGGGCCTCGGCGGCGTCGGCGGCGTCGGTGGGTCCGGCGCGCGCCACCAGCTCGTCGCCGATCCGAAGCACCGCTGCGCGCATCCGCTGCCAGTCCTCGACCGCGATGCGGACGTCGTCGAGGACGTCCAGGATCGCGCGGACCAGGGCATCCCGAACCGCGTCGTCCGCCGGCACGGTGATCTCAAACCGCATCCAGGCCTCGGCGGCGTTCGCGCCGACCGGATCGGGGGTCAGCTCGCGGACCGGACCGTCGATGCGGCCGCGGGCGTCACGCGCCACGACGAGCTGCGGGTGCAGCAAGCCGTGGATCGCGTACCCGCGCCGGGTGAGCTCCGCGCTGACCGAGTCCACCAGGAACGGCATGTCGTCGACGACGACCAGCAGCACGCCGAGGGCCGCCTCGGGATCCCGCTCGACCGCGACGTGGGCGGTGCCGGCGGTCCGCCGCCACGCGAGGCGCCAGTGGCCGAGCACGATCCTGGCCAGCGCGGCGTGCGTGCGTCCCGCGATGTCGGCCGAGCCGGCGTGGCGGAAGTACGCGTCGACCAGGCCCTGGGCCTGCTTGGCCGAGGGACCGTCACGGGCATCGCTGACGAGGCGGGTAACGGCCCGTCGCGTCCGCGCATCGCTGTCGGTGCCCATGTCGATCACCCCCCGAGCCGTGCAGTCGGATCGTAGTGACGCCAGCGGGCGCGTGAGCCGTCGGAGGGCGTGCTTAGAGTGGCCGTGTGACAACGGAGCCCACATCCACCGAGCAGCCGATCGTGATTCCGCGGCGCGTCGCGTTGTGGCAGGTGACGCCACGGGCGGTGCTGACGGTGGTCGGCCTGATCGTCGCCGTGGTGGCCGCCCTCTGGATCCTGTGGCTGACGCGCCGAATCGTGACGTGGGTGGTGATCGCGATGTTCCTGGCGGTCGCGCTCAACCCCGTCGTCGACACGCTGCAGCACCGGCTGCGCATGCGGCGGGTGCCGGCGATCTCGGTCACGTTCCTGCTGGGAATCGCGCTGGCGGTCGGGGTGCTGCTGCTCCTGGTGCCGCCGCTGATCGACGCGGGGCAGCAACTCGCAGACAACGCCCCCGGCTACGTCGACCGCCTCGCCGAGACGAGCCTCGTGCAGGAACTCGATCAGCGCTACGACCTCGTCGACCGCCTGCAGGAGTTCGTCCGCGAGATCCCGGAGAAGCTGGGTGGCGCCGGCGCCGCGGTCAGCGTGGCGCAGAGCCTGCTGTCGGGGCTCCTTGGCGGCCTGACCGTGCTGGTGCTGACGTTCCTGTTCTTGATCTACGGACGCCAGTTCCGCGCCCAGGCCGTCGGGCTGCTGCCGCGCGACGCCCGTGCCCGCTACGACCTGCTGCTGGACCGCATGTACAAGAGCGTCGGCGGGTACGTCGCCGGCAACCTGCTCGTCAGCATCATCGCGGGGGTCTCTGCGTTCATCGTGCTCAAGATCTTCGGCATCCCTGCCGCGGCGGCGCTGGCGTTCTGGGTGGCGATCGCCGACCTGGTGCCGCTCGTCGGCGCCACGGTCGGGGCGATCCCGGCGGTCGCGGTGGCGTTCTTCAGCGGGTGGCCCGTCGGGGTGGGGGTCGCCATCTACTTCCTGCTGTACCAGCAGGTCGAGAATCACTTCGTGCAGCCGATGGTGATGCGCCGCACGACCAGCCTCAACCCGCTGGCGGTCCTGGTGGCGGTGCTGGTCGGCGCGCAGCTCCTGGGGATCCTGGGCGCCCTGCTCGCCATCCCGGCCGCGTCGATGATCAAGATCGCGGTCGCCGACTGGTGGGCCTACCGACATCCTGAGCCGGCGCCCCCACCGGCGCCGCCCGAGCCACCCCCCGCGGCGATCGTGGCCCCATGAGGCTCGTCACGGACCCCACGGTCCCCGCGGACCTCTGCCGCGACGACGACCTGCTGATCCAGGGCGACGCCGCCCAGGTGCTGCCGCTGCTGCCAGACGGCGCGTTCACGCTGATCGTCATCGACCCGCCGTTCAACACCGGTACGCGCCGCGAGCTTCGATCGGTGCGCGCCACCCATGACCCGGACGCCGCCACGACCGGATTCGGCGGGCGCGGGTACCGGCTGGAAGCCGTGTCGCAGCACGCATACGAGGACGCCTTCGACGACTACCCGGCGTTCATCGGGCCATTCCTGGAGCACGCCCACCGGCTGCTCGACGAGCGCGGCACGCTCTACGTGCACCTGGATTCGCGCGAGGCGCATTACGTCAAGGTCCAGCTCGACGGGATCTTCGGCCGCGACTGCTTCCTCAACGAGATCATCTGGGCGTATGACTTCGGCGGCAAGAGCAAGCACCGCTGGCCCGCCAAGCACGACACGATCCTGGTGTACGTGCGCGACCGCGCCCGCTACCACTTCGACTCCACGGCCGTCGACCGCGAGCCGTACATGGCGCCGGGGCTCGTCACCGCCGAGAAAGCGGCGCGCGGCAAGCTGCCCACGGACGTGTGGTGGCACACGATCGTGGCGACGGGCGGGCGCGAGCGCACCGGCTACCCGACGCAGAAGCCCGAGGGCATCGTGCGGCGCATGGTCGCCGCGTCGAGCGCGCCGGGCGACTGGTGCCTGGACTTCTTCGCCGGGTCGGGCACGCTGGGCGCGGTGGCCGCTGCCGCCGGGAGGCGGTTCGTCTGCGTCGATCGCAACCCCGAGGCCGTGGCGATCGCCGCCGCGCGCCTGGCGCATCACGCATTCGTTCAAGAAATCTGATCGTGGGCCGATACGGCAGTAACTTCTGAGACAAGGAGGTCTCGGTGGCACAACGGATGAGGTACCTGAGCGCACTCTGGGTCGGCTGACCCGGTCTCGCTCGCGCGGTGTGGGACGGATCGGCGGACTCAGGTCCGTCCCGCAGCGCGCCACGAATCGTCGGTGACCCCGGCGCAATCGATCGCCACGCAGTCGTGGCAGAATCCGCCGATGGCGAGCGTTCCCATCATCGGGCTGACGTCCTATGCCGAAACCGCCCGCTGGGCAGTGTGGGAGGGGAAAGCCGCGGTCGTCGGGTGGGTGTACGTCGAGGCGATCCATCGCGCCGGCGGACGCGCCCTGATGGTGCCCCCCGCCGAGCACGGTGGTGACGAGGTCCTGGACGTGATCGACGGGCTGATGCTGGCGGGCGGCACCGACCTGGACCCCACCGCATACGGCGCCGACCCGCACCCGGAGACGGATACGCCGCACATCGAGCGCGACCGCGGCGAGCTCGCGCTGATGACCGGCGCCCTCGCGCGGGACATGCCGGTGCTCGCGATCTGCCGCGGCATGCAGGTCATGAACGTGGCCCGGGGCGGCGATCTGATCCAGCACCTTCCAGAGCACCTGGCCAGCACTGCGCACCGCGAGATCGTCGGCGAGTTCTCAGAGCATCCGGTGACGATCGCGCCGGGAAGCCTGCTGGAGGGCATCCTGGGCCCGACGGCGCCCGTCAAGTCCCACCATCACCAGGCCGCCGACCGTTTGGGCGCAGGGTTGGCAGCGGTCGCCTGGTCGGACGACGGAACGGTGGAGGCGATCGAGGACCCCGACCGGCGCTTCGCCATCGGGGTGCAGTGGCATCCGGAGGAGGGCCCCGACCCGTCGCTGTTCACGGCCCTCGTCGCCGCGGCGAGCGCCTACCGAGCCGCCGGACGGGGCGCCGCGCTCACTCGACCGTGACGGTCTCCCCGGCCGTGGCCGCAGCCACAGCGGCGCGCGACCGGCGACCCCGCGCGACCAGCGCGACCCCGACGAGGATCAGCATCATCCCGATCACCATGGCGTGCGTGATGGGCTCGTCCAGCAGCAGGTTGCCGTAGATCAGCGCGACCGGGGGGATCGTGTACACGACCACCGAGGCGCGACCGAAGCCGATCTCGCCGATCAAGCGGTAGTAGACGACGAAGGCCCACGCGGTTCCGAAGAGCCCCAGGACGGCGACCGAGAAGATCGCGAGGGCGCCCGGAACCTGTGTCGGGGGGTCGATCACGGCGAGCGGGAACACGGCGATGGCCGAGGTCCCGGTCGAGAGCACGCTCGTCATGACCGGCGAGAACCCGTGGTAGCCGCGGGTCAGGATGAACCCGGACACCCCGTAGCTCGCGGCGGCGCCGATCATCGCGAGCGCGCCGAGGAACTCGCCGGCGCTGTCGATCTGCTCCACGCCCACCAGCAGGCCCACGCCGACGAGCCCGATCGCCAGGCCGACCCACTGCGGTCGCGACATGATCTCGCGCCGGTCGAGCAGGGGCGCCAGGATCGCGATGAAGATCGGGGCCGACGCGATCAACACTGCGGTCAGGCCGGAGGGGACCGTGCGCTCGCCGTAGGTGATCAGCAGAAACGGCGCTCCGATCGCCGTGATTCCCAGCAGAAACGCGGTGCCGGGCCGTCGGCGTACCTCGGCCGGCACGCCCCTGACCGCCCCGCCCTGAAGCTTGACCAGCACCAGCAGGGCGATGGTGGCGAGCGCGGTACGCAGGAAGACGATCGTCGGCTCGGACAAGTCGCGCATCGCGTACTTGATGAGCAGGTACGACGCGCCCCAGATCCCCGACAAGAGCGCAAGCATCGCGACATGACGAGCCCTCATGCGCCGACGGCCCGGATGCCGTGCATCGGCGGGCACGGAGGCGACGGTGGGATCACCCACGCCATGGTACGCCGCTCCCGGCCCGAGCCCGCAATTGGTGTACGGTGGCCCGCGTGAGCGAGACACTGCGATGGGACCGCCGTCCGACCGACCTGCGCTCGCCCGTGCTCGTGGCGGCGTTTCGCGGGTGGAACGACGCGGGCGAGGCCGCGAGCTTCGCCCTGGGCTATCTGCAATCGACGCTCGATGCGACGGCGTTCGCGAGCGTGCCCCCCGAGGACTTCTTCGACTTTCAAAGCCACCGTCCGCGCATCACCATCGAGCACGGCGCGCTGCAGGGACCGATCGAGTGGCCGCGTATCGAGATCCTCGACACCGCGCCGGCGCCCGAGCGGAACCTGATCCTGGTCAACGGCATTGAGCCGTCTATGCGCTGGCCGACGTTGTGCGCCGCCATCCTCGACATGGCGGCCGAGCTCGGCGTCGAGCTCATCCTCACGCTCGGAGCGCTCTTGGCGGACGTCCCGCACACGCGCCCCGTGCGCATCAGCGGGCTGAGCTCGCCGCCCGAGTTGATCGAGCCGCTCGGCGTGCGCCGTCCCGACTATCAGGGCCCGACCGGGATCGTCGCGGTTCTGCACGCGATGGCCGCCGAGCGCGGGATGCCCGCCGCTTCCCTGTGGGCGGCCGTGCCGCATTACGTCGGCGCGGCTCCCAGCCCCAACGCCGCGCTGGCGCTGCTTCGCGCGGCGCAGGAGGTCGCGGGCCTGAGCATCGACGTGAATGATCTGCAACGGGCCGTCGGCCAGTTCGAGGAGCAGGTCGACGAGGCCGTTCAGCGTAACCCACAGGCCGCGAACCTGGTCGGTGAGCTCGAACGGCTCTACGACAGCGAGGCGGACCTCAGCTTCGGCCCGATCCCCACGGGCGACGCGATCGCCGCGGAGTTCGAGCAGTTCCTGCGCGAGCAGGGTGGCGGCGAGCGGGACGACCCGCCTGGGCCGCCGACCGGCTGATCCCCTCGTTTCGTCGGCACCGTCAGGCTGAGCCTGGATCCACCGAAGGATCGTGGATGCGGGGCGTCCGGGCGCCGAGCCAGGCGGGTGCGGGGGAGCACCCGCAGGGTGATCCCTTCGGGTTGACCCCGAACCCGCATGGCGACGGTGATGCGGGCGTATCCGCGCCGCGAGATGCGGAGGATCCAGGCTGAGCTGACGCTCAGATCGGTTTGCCCAGGTGGAGCGCCCACACGGAGCCGCGCCAGCCTTCGATCATGGCGTGGAGCCGGAGGCCGACGCCGAACACGGTCGCCCGTGGCGCGAGCAGCGCGCCGCGGTGTCCCGGCGACGCCAGCCACTTCGCGACCGTCGTGCGCGGGTTGCCCTGCTTGCCGCTGCCCGCCGCCAGGTTCTCGTAGGCGAGGCCGTGGAAGCCGACACGATCCAGGACACTGTCCCAGCGCGCGCCGCACGCGGTGTGCGAGAGCGCGCCGCACCGCGCCACCAGGTTGGCCTTCATCTGAGCTGAGCGGTTGAGCGTGTGGGTTCTGTGCGCTGCGCGCACCCCGGCCGCCCGACGTGCCCACGCGACGAGACACGTCATCGCCTTCTCCTGCTGAGCCACCGGTGCGCCGACGTCTGTCTGGCCGGGGCACGCCCCGACCGGTGCGAGCAGCGGATCTGCTGCGGCAGCAGGCCCCGCCGCCACGGTGACACCGAGTACGAGGATTGCGGTCGCGGCCGCGCGAAGACCGGGCACGGTTGGTCCCCCCCTGGTTGAGGCGTTGGCCGGCGGCAGCACGTCGTGTGCTGTCCCGACCCGAACGAGGCCGTGACCATGTCGTGTCGATCCCTCGCTGTCAACCCATGTCGAGAAAGATTCGTTACATCTGCAGGCATTAAGCGCAAAAGGGGCAGCGAAACTACAAAAGCGCACGGACTCTGCCTGAGAGGATGTGCGGAATGTCTCCCGCACGCAGGACCGCACTCGCCTCGGTGGTCGCCGCCGCAGTCCTGATCGCCATCAAGCTGGCAGCTGGGCTGGCGAGCAACAGCCTGGGCCTTCTGAGCGAGGCCGCGCACTCGGGGACCGATCTGGTGGCGGCGCTGCTGACGTTCTTTGCGCTTGGCGTAGCGGGCCGGCCCGCCGATGCCTCGCACCCGTGGGGTCACGGAAAGGCGGAGCACCTGTCGGCGCTCGCCGAGAGCATCATCCTGGCGGGCATCAGCGCGTTCATCGGCTGGCACGCGGTCCGGCAGCTCACCGGCGCGACCTCGTCACGTGTCGATGCCGCGTGGTACGCGTTCGCCGTCATCGCGGTCGTGATCGCCGTCGATCTGACCCGCGCCGTGATCTCGCTCCGTGCGGGACGCCGGTTCGACAGCCCGGCCCTGCTCGCCAACGCGGTCCACTTCACGGGGGATCTGGCCGGGACGCTCGCAGTGCTCGTCGGGCTGGTGCTCGTGCGCGCCGGGTACCCGAGGGCCGACGCGGTTGCCGCGCTGCTGGTCGCGATCCTGGTGTTGGGCGCCGCGGGCCGCCTCGCCAAGTCCAACGTCGACGTCCTGATGGACCGGGCGCCCACGGACGCCGAGGATGTCGCCCGGCACGCCATCGACGCGCTCGGCCCGGCCGTCGCGCTGAGCCGACTGCGGATGCGCACCGCCGCGGGGAGACATTTCGCCGAAGTCGTGATCTCCGTCTCGGCGTCCGCCGCCCTCGCCGAGGGGCATGCGGCTGCGGACGCGGTCGAGGCGGCGGTGCGCGACGCGCTTCCCGGAAGCGACGTCGTAGTGCACGTCGAGCCCACCAAGGACGTCGACTCGCTGACCGAGGCGGCGCTCGCCGCGGCCCTGACGGTCCCCGGCGTGCGTGAGATCCACAACGTGCGGGTCCTTCGTACCGGCGGGCGCCTGGAGGTCTCGTTGCACCTCAAG
>JBKKDD010000054.1:0-14937 GCA_046708705.1 Miltoncostaeaceae bacterium
CTGCGTCACCCGACCGAGCCCCCGGCCCAACCCTATCCGGGGGGGGGGCGGCCCGCCCTGTGCCCCCCCCCGGCGGCGGGCGGGCCCGCCGCCGCCGATGCCGGACTGGGCGCCGAGGCGGTCGCACGCGAACTCGAACACGGTCTTGGTGTAGTAGTCGAACCCGCGCACGAGCATCGGGTCCTCGACGTAGGCGATGCCGAGGGCGTCGAGCACCGCGCGCACGCGGTCGTGGTGCGCCCTGGCGTCCGGGCTCAGGTGCTCCAGCACCTTCGGCGCGGCCGCCATCACGGCGCGCACCCGGGCGTTCTTGGAATCGAACAGCCGCAGCGGGTTGTCACGCATCCGGTCGCGCTCCTCAGGCCCGAACCCGTCCGCGTGCGCCTCCAGGTACGCCATCAGGACCGGGCGGTAGGCGGCGCTGGTCTCGGGATCGCCCATGCTCGCGAGCTTGAGTGTCACGCCTGGCACCGCCAGCCGCGCGAACAGGTCGGACAGCACCGCGATGACCTCCGCGTCCAGCAGCGGATCGTCGCTTCCGATCGCCTCGATGCCGAGCTGCGTGTGCTCGCGGTAGCGGCCGGCCTGCGGGGCCTCGTAGCGGAACATCGGGGCCAGGTACCAGAGCTTGACCGGCAACTGCACTTTGTGCATGCCGTGCTCGACGAACGCGCGCACGACCGGGGCGGTCCCCTCGGGGCGCAGCGTCAGCGAGCGCCCGCCCGCGTCGGCGAAGGTGTACATCTCCTTGCGGACAATGTCGGTGCTCACGCCCACGCCACGCGCGAACACCTCGGTCTCTTCGAAGGTCGGGGTCTGGATGCGCCCATACCCGTAGGAGGCGAACACCGTGCGTGCGGCGTCGGTCACTCGGTCGCGCAGTCGGGCCTCCGGCGGGAGGATGTCGCGCGTTCCGCGTGGCGGCACTTACGTCCCGCCAGCGCGCTTGCGTTCCCACCGGCGCAGGCGAAACCGGTAGAACCAGCGGTCAAAGAGCCAGCCGAAGCCGAGCAGGAACAGGAACATGACGGCCGCCAGCACCATGTTGGCGCCGGCGCTGCCGCCACTGCTGAGCGACAGGAACAGCAGGAACACGGCGGCGGCCAGCACCGACCGCACGACCACGCTGCGTAACGTCGGGGCGACCGGCGCTCCGGCGGGCAGCTTCTTGGCCGTGGTGGTGGCGCCGTCGTCGGACAGCTTGGCCTGGTGCCTGGGGTTCTTGATGGGAGGCGGACCGGCGGTGGGCCGGCGGCGACGCTTGGCGATGGCTAGGACTCCCTCTGTGGTGGGTGACGGCGAAGAAGTGGCGCGAGCTGCACGTCCAGCACCTGGCCTGGGCGAAACCGCATCAGCCGCAGGGCACTGGGGCTCGGGCCGCCGCGAAGCGCGATCGCGGGGATCAGGCCGACCAGCTCGCTGTCGCCGGCCTCGATGCCGAGCCGCTCGGCTTCCCTGCGCACGGCGCCGACCGCGAGGGCGGGGGGCGTGCGTCGGTAGTCCTCCAGGTTCATGGACACCTGGGCCACGCCCGGGTCGGCCAGGTACAGCCCGAGCGCGCGAAGCCCCGGCAGGCCTCCCCCGGCCTCGCGGATCCGCGCCGCGATCGCGCGGGCCTGATCCAGGGTGGCGTCGGGCATCCACACGTTCCACGCGATCAGGGGCTCGCGGGCGCCGACCATCACGGCGCCGGCGGTCGCGTGGATGCGGTGCGGGCCGTCGTCCGGGGTGATCGCGCCGTCCTCGACCGCGGTCGCGAGGGCCTCCAGGCCGCCACGCCGGAAGTCGTGCGGTCGGCTGCGCTCGGGATCGCGCGCGATCTCGCCGTAGCGGAACACGGGCAGGGCGAGCTCGATCCCGATGCGCTGGGCGATGCCCGTCGCAAGCTCGCAGGCCATCGGCATGTCGTCCGGCGTGAGCGCGACGATCGGGACCAGGTCGAGCGCGCCGATGCGCGGGTGCACACCCCGGTGGCGACGCAGGTCGATGCGCTCCAGGCACTCGCCCGCAAGCGCAACCATGGCGTCCTGCAGCGCGAGCGGGTCGCCGGCGACGGTCAGCACGCTGCGATTGTGATCGGCGTCCGAGTGAACGTCCAGTACACGCACGCCCGGCAGCGACGTCGCATCGACGAGGGCGTCGATCGTGTCGCGATCACGCCCCTCGCTGACGTTCGGGACGGCCACCGCAACGGGTCGCGACGGCGCCGCGGGCAGGCCGTCGGGATCCATCAGGGCAGGGACGCCGCGCTGACCAGTCACGCTATCGTCCGTCGGTACCGCTCGGATGCAGACGCTCGTTCGACTACTTTCATTCCTGCGACCATATCGTGCGCAGGTCATCGTCACCGCCACATCGGCCGCGGGGCTGATGGCGTGCACGGCCACGATCCCCTGGCTGACGCGGATCATCATCGACGACGCGCTTGTCGACGGGCGGCGCAGCCTGCTGGTCCCGCTGATCGCCGCGGTGATCGGCGTCGGCGCGATCCGGATGGTGTTCGCGGCCGTGCGCCGGTGGGTGTCGGGCCGGGTCAGCCTGGGCGTCGAGTACGACTTGCGCGGCGCGATGTTCACGCACATGCAGCGGTTGTCGTTTCGGTACTTCGACCACATGCCGGTCGGCCAGTTGATGTCCCGCGCGACGAGCGACCTGCAGACGGTGCGGTTCTTCCTGGGATACGGCCTGATCTTCCTGTTCATGAACGTGTTCGGCCTGATCCTGTACACGGTGCTGCTGCTCGCGATCGATCCGACACTGACGGCATTGGCGCTGCTGATGGCCCCGGCGCTCGTGGCGGTCGCGTGGCGGTCGAGCAAGCGCACCCAGCCGGTGCTGATCGACGTGCAGCAGCGGGTCGCCGAGGTCACGCAGAGCGCCGAGGAGAGCATCGTCGGCATCCGTCTCATCAAGGCGTTCGGCCAGGAGCGCCCGCAGAGCGCGCGCTTCGGCGCGATCGCCACGCGGGCGTTCGAGCGCAGCATGGACGCCAACCGGCTGCAGGCGTTTTACCTGTCGTTGATGGGATTCCTGCCGACGCTTGGGCTGGCAGTCGTGGTGATCTTCGGCGGCATCCGCGCGATCGACGGAGACCTGTCGCTGGGGGAGTTCGTCCAGTACTACCAGTACCTGCTGGCGCTGGTGTTCCCGCTGCGGATGATCGGGTCGCTGGTCGGGACCGCCCAGCGCGCGGCGGCAAGCGGCCAGCGGATCTTCGAGGTGCTCGACACGCGACCCGACCTGGTCGAGCGCCCCGACCCGGTCGACCTGCCCGCCGGTGGCGGGCACATCGCGTTCCGTGGCGTGTCGTTCGCCCATTCCGAGGCCGGCGAGGACGTCCTGTCGGACATCACGCTGGACATCCCGGCGGGTCGGGTGGTGGCGTTGATCGGCCCGACCGGCTCCGGCAAGACGACGCTGACGCAGCTCATTCCGCGCTACTACGACCCCGGGGCAGGCTCGGTGCTGCTGGACGGCGTCGATGTGCGCGATCTGGGCCTGGATCTGTTGCGCCGCACCGTCGGGGTGGTCGCGCAAGAGCCCTTCCTGTTCTCGACCACGGTGCGCGAGAACATCGCCTACGGCGTGCTCGGGGCCACCGACGAGCAGGTCCGGGCCGCGGCCCGCCAGGCCCAGGCCGAGGAGTTCGTCGACGGATTGCCCGACGGGTTCGACACGATCATCGGTGAGCGCGGCTACACGCTCTCGGGCGGCCAGCGTCAGCGCATCGCGATCGCCCGGGCCGTCATCACCGACCCGCGCGTGCTGATCCTGGACGAGGCCACGGCATCGGTCGACGCGTCCACGGAGCGCGAGATCCAGGGGGCGCTGCGGGCCGTCATGACCGGTCGCACGACCCTCATCATCGCCCACCGTCTGTCGACGATCTCCCTGGCGGACGAGATCGTGGTGCTCGACGCGGGGCGCGTCGTCGCGCGCGGCACGCACGGCGACCTGTACGCGACCAGCGACCTCTATCGCGAGATCCACGACCGTGGCCTCGCGCGTCCCGAACTGGTGGGCGGCCAGTGAGCCTGGGACGCCCCCCGGGCCACGGCCCGGCACACGGTGTGCTGGGCGCGCTCGTCGACCGCGACGCGCGCGAGGGACGGGTGCCCACCAAGAAGCTGCGCAAGCTCCTGCCGTACCTACGGCCGTACCGATGGCACATCGCCGGGACGCTGGTGTTGATGGTGCTCTTGAGCGGGGCAGGGCTCGCGTCGCCGGCGCTCGCCCAGATCGCGATCGACGACGGTATCAGCAATGGAGACAAGCAGGTGCTGGTGGTGGCGGTGGCGCTCCTGGTCGGCGCGGGCCTGGTCGGCTGGCTGGCCGGATACGGGCAGACGTATCTGTCGAGCTGGGTCGGGGAGCGCGTGCTGCTCGACCTGCGGACCGACCTGTTCGCGCACCTGACGCGGTTGTCGATCGGCTACCACGAGCGCATCCCCACCGGCGTGACCGTCAGCCGCCTGACGAGCGACATCGAGGCCTTGCGACAGCTCGTCACCGACGGCATCACGACCCTGGTCGTGCAGGGGCTCACGTTCGTCGGGGTGATCGTGATCCTGTTCGGCTACGACTGGAAGCTGGCGCTGGTGGCGTTCGCGATCTTCCCGTTCCTGGCGCTCGCGACCGCGGTCTTCCGGGTGCGGTCGGCCGGGGCGTACCGGCGCACGCGCGAGAAGGTCGCGAATGTGTTGGCGGCGCTCCAGGAGACGATCTCGGGAATCCGCGTGGTGCAGGGGTTCGGCCGGCAGGAGCCCGCGGCCGCGGCGTTCCGCGAGGTCAACGACGAGTACCGCGAAGCGAACATGCAGACCATCCGGATCTCGTCGGCGTACTTCCCGGTGGTGGAGTTCCTGACCGCGATCGGCACGGCGCTCGTGCTCCTGTTCGGCGGCTGGCGGGTCCTGGACGGGGACCTGACCGTCGGCGTGCTGGTGGCGTTCCTGGGCTACGTGGTGATCTTCTTCGACCCGATCCAACAGCTCTCGCAGCTCTACGGGACGTTCCAGTCGGCGATGGCGGCGCTCGAGAAGACGCTCGGGGTGCTCGAGACCGCGCCCACGATGGTGGATCGGCCCGGCGCGCGGGAGCTCCCGGCGATCGCGGGGGCCATCACCCTGCGCGACGTGACGTTCGGGTACCTGGACGAGCCGGTCATCCGCGACGCCGACCTCGAGATCGGCGCGGGCGAGACGGTGGCGCTCGTCGGGCCGACCGGCGCGGGCAAGTCCACGCTCGCCAAGCTCATCGCCCGCTTCTACGACCCCGACCGCGGGGCGGTCCTGATCGACGGACACGACCTGCGCGAGGTCACGCAGGGGTCGTTGCGCGCCCAGCTCGGCATCGTCCCGCAGGAGGGGTTCCTGTTCAGCGGGACCGTCGCCGAGAACCTGCGGTTCGCCCGCCCCGACGCCACGGACGAGCAGCTGCGCGCCGCGTGCATCGCGGTCGGCGCGATCGCGTTCGTCGAGGCGCTGCCCGAGGGGTTCGACACCCAGATCGAGGAACGCGGCTCACGCCTGTCGGCCGGCCAGCGGCAGCTCCTGGCGTTCGCGCGCGCCCTGGTCGCCGACCCCGCGCTCCTGATCCTGGACGAGGCGACCTCGTCGGTGGATCTGCGCACCGAGGCCCGCATCGAGGAGGCCCTGTCGACCCTCCTGGCCGGCCGTACGGCAATCGTGATCGCCCACCGTTTGTCCACCATCCGCGACGCCGACCGTATCGTGGTCGTCGAGGACGGGCGCATCGTCGAGCAAGGACGCCACGACCAGCTCCTCGCAACGGGCGGCCGCTACGCACGGCTCTACACCGACTGGGAGCAAGCCGCCGCCTGACCCGCGCGGATGTCGGAAGGGTGATCGCGCATCCGTGTCGGAAGGGTGTTCGCGCATCCTGCGATCCCCTATGGGCAAACGGTTCCCAGGTCAATCGTGTCAGGCACGCTTTGCCAAACCTTAACCGTTTTTGGAGGGCCAGAAATCGCGCCAAATCCCTTTACGTAGATGGAGGGTATCGACGACTGGGAGGTTTCACGATGGGACGCGATCTGCGACCGATGGCCGAGGGGGCCATCCACCACGTGATGGCACGCGGCAACCTCGGGCGGGCGATCTTCACGACCGACCGAGACCGTGTGATGTTCATGGTGATGCTCAACCGCGTGTGCACGCGCTACGACTGGCGGTGTCTCGCCTACTGCCTGATGGGCAACCATTTCCACCTCGCGCTGCACACGCCCAAACCCAATCTCTCCGACGGGATGCGCGACCTCGTCGGCCGATATGCCTGGATGTACAACCACGAGAACGGATACCGCGACCATCTGTTCGGCAGGCGCTTCGCCTCGGTGCCGATCGAATCCGACGAGCAACTGGTCGTGGTCATCCGCTACATCGCGCGCAATCCGCGCCGCGGAGGCCTGGTGGAGAGTGCCGAGGAGTGGCCGTGGAGCAGTTACCCGGTGCTCCTCGGCAACGCTCCCGCACCCGGTTTCTTCGAACCGCACCGCGTGATGCGGATCTTCGGGGACGATCCCGACGCTGCCCGCACCACGCTACGACGGATTGTGGAGGACGACGACCTGCGGGGTGGCCGCTGGTCGACGGCCGGGAAAATCGCCGCGTGACCGCCTGGTGGGAGGATTGTCGGAAGGGTGATTTCGCGTCCTGAGATCCCGTATGGGCAAACGTTTCTCGGGCTAATCGTGTCAGGCACGCTTTGCCAAATATTAACAATGCCCAGGCGCTCGGGGCGGATGCGCCTGGGCAGGCCCGGTGTGCTACCCTGCCCGCGGCCGTCAGGGGCTCCGCTGGGGGATCGTCTAGCGGTAGGACGCCGGGTTCTGGCCCCGGTAGCGGGGGTTCGAATCCTCCTCCCCCAACTCGTCTCCCGATGGTCGACTCATCGCGGTTTTGTCCGGGCGCATTCGTCTAGGGGCCTAGGACGCCGGCCTCTCACGCCGGTAACACGGGTTCGAATCCCGTATGCGCTACTCCGACGCGGAGCCCGCCATCCGGCGGCTCCCGCCGTCGCGCGCCCCAGGTGGTGGCGCTCCTTCGACATGGAGCCCGCCATCCCCGCCGTTGTCCGTCCCCTGCGACGGGTGGTGGCGGGGGCTGCGCCGTTCGTTAGGCTTCGCGCCACCGCGCGGACGAAGGGGGGTGAACGAGCAGACCATGGCGACGCACGAGGCGAACGCGGGACGAGAGCCAACCTTCATCGGCCGGATCAGGGAGATGAACGCGGGGCGGGAGCTCGCCGCTACCCGACCCGGTCTGCTCGTCGTCGTCGGCCAACCGTGGATCGGCACCAGCCGCTTCATGACCGAGTTTGCACGTGACCTCACCGCCGACGGCGCCGCGCTGGTCCACCTCGGGCTCGGGCCGACGCTCGATGACCGCCTCGGAAAGGGCCTGATCGGAGAAGAGCTTCGCTTCGATCCCGTTGACTCCGCACGCCTTCGCCCCTTCGTCGCCCTCCTGGACGACCTCGACGACGTACGCGATGACGCATTTCGCATCGGAAAGATGCTCGCCGGGACACCGGGCCTTCTGGTCGCGTGCGCGCGAGAGATCCCGATGGATGGCGTGTTCGTCGAGCTCGAGCCCCTCGACGAGGCGGACGCGCAGGCGCTCGTCGTCGAGGTCATGCCCGCGATCGACGACCTCGTCCTGGCCCGGGTACTCGAGCTCGGTGCCGGTCGACCCGCCGCGCTCGTTGCGCTGGCGCGGGCGAACCGGCGCGCGGCATCCGGCGACGGCCCGATCGCGATTCCGCCATCCCTCGCACGGGCGCTGCAGCCCATGCTCGACGCGATCGATCCTGCCCACCTCGACGTCGCGCGGTGGACCGCCGTCATCGGAGGCGCGTTCGAGCCGGCGCACCTCGTCCGACTGACCGGCCGCACCGAGCCGGGGCTGAGCCCAGCGCTGGACGCGCTCACCGCGGCCGGCATCCTTCAGGGAGTACCCGGCCCCGGCCAGACGCGACTATGCTTCGGCGATCCGCTCGTCGCAGCCTGCCTGGCGTACGCGACCCCCCCGGGCGAGCTTCGCCGGCGCCATGCCGCCGTGCTCGCCGCTCGCCGCGAACGCGGCGACGAGCCGGGTGCCTTGGTCGACCACGCAATCGGCAGCTCGGACCCCGCGCAGGTGGTCCGCCTGTCGCTGCGGGCCGCAGGGCACGCGCGCACGCGTGGCAATCCCGCGAGCGCGCTGATCCACGCCTCGCGGGCGCTGCGATGGAGCGAGCGGCACCGGCCGGAGTCGGAGTACCTCGAAGCCATGCTCGAACAGGGACTTGCCCTGGCCGGCCTGGGCCAGTGGGACCAGGTGCCCGACGTCCTGGGACAGGTCATCCGGCGTCAGCGGCGCGCGGGCGACGAGGGCGCCGCCGTTCGAGCGGCGACCGAATGGGCGCGGGTCCGCTGGTATGCCGGGGATCGAGTGGGCGCGTTCGAGATGATCGAGCAGAACGTGGAGGGCGGCGGCGGCCCCCTGGCCGAGCGCGCCAAGGCGATGACGCAGGCCGCGATGTTCGCCGCCAACGCCGGACGTCACACCGAAGCGCTGGCCTGGGCGGCGAGGGCGCGCGAAGAGGCCATGGCAAGCGAAGATCACCTGACCGCCATCCTCGCCTTGAACGCGCTCGGGCTCGCAACCGTCCGCTCCACCGCGAGCTCCGCCGGCCTCACGTACTTTCGCGAGGCGCTGCAGCAGGCGCGCGCCGACGGGCTGCTGCGGCAGGAGGCAGTCACCCTCAACAACGAGAGCGTCTGCCTGCTGATGCTCGGCCTGGTCCGCCAGGCCGCCGACCGCGCCCAGCAGGGCCTGGACGTGGTCGAGGCCAACGGCATCGCCGAGGTCGACGCCCCGTTGACCCACAACCTCGCCGAGGCCCTCTCCGCCCTCGGGCGCATTCCCGGCGCCAGGCGGCTCGCCCAGCGCTCCCGCGACGCGTTTGTCGCGCTCGGCAGCCACTCAAACGAGCATCTGGACGGCGTGCTCGCCTGGCTCGATTTCGCCGAAGGGAAGATCGACGAGGCACTCGCCGCGCTTCGGGTCATCGCTGGTGACCGCGACGAGGAGACCATGATCGAGCACATGGGCCCGCTCGCCGCCTACCACGTGCACGTCGCCCACGCCGCCGGCGAGCTGGACGAGGCGCGGTCCGTCGCCCGGTCGGCGATCGCGCACTGGCAGGAGACCGAGGACCGTGTGGACGCGCTCGGCCTGCTGGGCGCGGCCTGCGAGGTCCTGCCGGCGGACGAGCTGGCGCCGGTCGTCGCCCAACTGCAGGCAGCCGCGGACGCCGGGGCGCCGATCGCCGCCGCCTTACTGCAGCACGCCCGCGCGTGGGCAGCGGTCACCCCCGAGGAGCGGGTCGCGGCGTTTCGCGAAGCCTCCGCCCGGTTTGCCGAGACCGGAATGGTCTGGTGGGCCGCGCGGACGCTCATGCTGGCCGGACAGGCCGCGCCGCCGCAGTCGCAGGAGCTGGCGGATCTGCTGGAGGCCCGCCGCATGTTCCGTGAGATGGAGGCGCCCGGCTGGCGGGGCCGTTGTGAGGCCGAGCTTCGCGCGCGCGGCCACAAGTTCGTGATGACCTCCCGCCGTCGCGACGCCGCCCACCTGACGGAGCGTGAGGTCGAGGTGCTCGACCAGCTCGCCAAGGGCCTGACCAACCAGCAGATCTCCGAGCGCCTGCACATCACCGAGAAGACCGTCGGCCACCATCTCGGCAGCATCTTCGCCAAGCTCGGGGTCGTCAGCCGGATGGCCGCTGTCTCGGCCGGCCTCGAGGGCGGCCTGATCGCTGACGCCCTCGATCAGCTCTCGACGGCGTCGGGTGAGTTGAGCACCGTGCGGAAGGCCGATACGGTCACACCCACGTAGATGCCGGCGCCGAGCAGCAGGGCGGTGCGGACGCCCGCGAACTCTCCGACGACTCCGCCGATGAGCGCCCCGAGCGCGACCGCCCCGTTGACCACCGTGCGATACGACGTGGTGACACGTCCGAGCAACTCGGCACCGACCGCGCGTTGGCGAAGGCTCGCGCTCGCGATGAACGACGTGACCACCCCAACCCCGATCAACCCCATCCCGGCCGTCGCCGTGACGAACCACCATCCGGCCGTCGTGACGGCCACCAGGACGAAGCCGGCGGCCCCGCCGGTGAGACCCGCCAGCACCGTCCTGCTGACACCGATGCGCGCGACCAACCGCTGGCTCACAAAACTCGCGGCGACCCCGCCCGCGCCGTTGACCGCATAGACGATCCCCGCGCCCCATCCCTCCAGGCCAATGGTCCGCTGCAGGAACAGGACGATGAGACCCGCGACCATGCCGCTGCCCAGGTTGGAGCCTGCGATGACGAGCGTGAGCGTCCGCAGGCGCGCGTGCCGCGTGACGAATGTGAGGCCCTCGCGGATGGCCGCGCGCATGGGGGCCGTATCGATCGAGAAGCGTTCGCGAACACCGACCAGCGCGATCAACACGATGGCCGAGAGCGCAAAGGTCGCGGCGTCGACCGCGAGCGCGCCGCTTGCGCCGAGCACGGCGATCAGCACGCCTGCGGTGGCCGGGCCCGCGACCTCAGCCAGACCCTCGGTCAGCGACAGGCGCGCGTTCGCCTTGACGATCTCGTCGGATGGGACGAGATCGGGCAGAAACGCCTGGGCCGACGCCTCGAACAACGCGTTGCCGACGCCGATCGCGAACG
Organism: Miltoncostaeaceae bacterium; assembly: GCA_046708705.1. Lineage (GTDB taxonomy): Bacteria > Actinomycetota > Thermoleophilia > Miltoncostaeales > Miltoncostaeaceae > CALMEC01. The sequence goes on from JBKKDD010000054.1 coordinate 10,726, forward strand.
TGATCACGAGGACCATCGCAACGCTCGTGCCAAGTTCCAGAACAAGGATGGACAGCGGCAGGAACCCGATCAGCAGCGCACGCGCCACGTCCGATTCGATCATCGAGCGGCGACGGGAGCGACGGTCGGCGAGCGCACCGATCGGAAGTCCGAATAGCAGCATCGGCGCAAAAGCGACCGCCTCGAGCGCGCCGACCGCCAGCGGCGAAGCGGTCGCATCGGCGATCAACCACGGCAACGCCAGCAGGGTGATCTGATCCCCGAACTGTGACGCGGTGCGACCCACCCAGAACAGCGGGAAGCCCCGGGTACGAATCGCGTTCACTTTGGAAGACTACGGAATCGCCGAGACAGCCTGGTCGTCCGAGAACGCACGGGTGGGCGCACGCGGCTCATCCGGTGGCGCCTGTTCGGTGGGTGCCGGCCGCTCCGGCGGCAGCACGAAATGCTCCTCGTCGAGCTTGACCTCGAGGTGCCTGGCGGCGCGCGCCCACTCGTCCGAGAAGTCGCTCATCGTCGCCGAGGTCAGCGTGGTGCCGCCCGTCAGGACGATGTTCCGCAGGGCCTCGACCACGCCGGGATCGAACAACTCGATCTCCCGATCGAAGACCTCGAGCGCCTCGAGCGGCGTTCGACCCTTGCGGTACGGCCGGTCGGAGGTCAACGCCTCGAACGTATCGGCCACGCCGAGAATGCGGGCGCCCACCGGGAGCGCATCGCCCTCGATGCCCTCGGGATAACCCGAGCCGTCGATTCGCTCGTGGTGGGCGTAGACCGTCCGCACAAGGTCGCCAAAGCCGGGGATCCCCTGCAACGCCTCGGCGGAGAGCCGGGCGTGACGCTGCATCGCCGCACGCTCGTCGTCGGTCAGGCGCCCGGGCTTGAGCAGGATCTCATCGGGGACGCCGACCTTGCCGACGTCGTGGAGGAGGCCCGCCAGGTGGATCCGGCCCTGCTCTTCCTCACTGAGCCCAAGCGCCCGGGCGATGTCGCGCGAGTAGATCGCGACCCGCGCGGAGTGGACCGCGGTGTCGGGGTCCTTCATCTCGAGCAGCCGGGCAAGCGACACGAAGATTGCGCGGAAGAAGTCGTCCTTCAGGTCCCTCGCCTCGATCTGCCGGCGGGTGGTCTGCAGCGCCATCCAGATCCCCACAAGCGCGACGCCGGCGAGCGCGAGCGGCAGCGCCCGGGCCGATCCGTCGAGCAGCAGTCCGATCGCGACGAGCGGCAGAACCAGCATGGCGGTCACCGGGTCGTTCTTGATCAGCGGCAGCGCGACGTCCCGAGCCCATTCACGCATCGGCACCTGGTATCCGATGCGTGCCCATGTTCCGCACAGAACGAAGTGCATGACGGTGTCGAGGGCGACCGCGAGAAGCGCGATCCCAATCCATACGAGCCAGCCGTCCAGGGGCGATGGTGTACCCGTGAGGTCCCGGAGACCGGCGAACGCAAGGGCGGCGAGACCGATTGGAAGCCCGCAGGTCGTGGTGTTGACCATCCGCGAGAGGTTGCCGAGACGCCCCCGTGGAATGGCGCCGGCGAGCACGCCGGCGAGCATTGCGAACCCGGGGCTGACGACCAGGAGGGCCACGAGCAGCGGGACCTCACACAGCGAGCCGGCCGTGAATCGGGACATGCGTTCCTGGTTGAGCGCCATGGCGATGGCGGCTGCCGCCAGCAGCCCGCCCAGGAGCCAATCCTCTCCCCCGCCGCGCCAGAGTAGGACGACGTTCAGCGCCACGACCACAATGGCGCTCGTGGTCACAAGGCTGCGTGTGATCGGGGATATCTGAATCGGTCGGCTCATCAAGAAGGGCTCCACCCGACGTATCGGCAGGTGGAGCCCATTCCTAGAGAAGCTTAGAGTCCGTGCGGCGCATCCGTGGCCGACTTGAGCCGGGAGATCAGTTGTGGATGCGGTACATGGTCTTGCCTCCTCGAGACGCGGTCTTGCCGACGACCGGAACGCTATGCCGGTCCGCCGGTCCGAATCGTGGGGAGAACTCCCTATCTTGAGCCTCTCATCGACATATAATTCTTCAAGAACCTCACGATTTTCCGTCTTTAACTGATCAAAAGAGATTTGCCAATGAGAGCGCAACCGCCACTTCTCCCGCCAGCCCGGCGTTGGCGACGATCAGGTCGCGGGTGGCCTGGATCGTGCGGCCCCCGCTCCGCTCGTGGAGGCGACTCAGGACGAACGGAGTGACCGCCTGGCCAGCGATCCCGAGGCGGGGTGCCGCCAAGCGCGCGCAGCTCCTGCGCATTCGCGAACACGACGTCCGGGGCGATGACCACCAGGCGCTCGCGTATCCGTGCCGGGCCGAAGTCTCGTATCGCGCTCCAGGACGAGAGGTCGACGCTGACGCGGGCGCCCGCGGAGCGGGCGAGGCGCGTGGCGCGCAGCGCGGCTGTGTCGATCGGCGCGCGCATCAGGCTGTAGCCCGATAGGTGCAGATAGGCTGTGCCGATGCTGCTGCACGTGCACCGGTGGGGCGACCCGCGCGCAGAGCCGGTGGTGTGCCTGCACGGCGTCATGGGCCACGGCGGGCGCTTCGCGCGCCTCGCCCGGACGTACCTGCCGGACCGCCACGTCGTCGCGCTGGACCTGCGCGGTCACGGCGCCTCGGGGTGGGAGCCGCCGTGGAACCTCGAGACGTTCCTCGCCGACATCTGCGAGACCCTGGACCACGAGCGGATCGGACCCGCCGATCTGATCGGGTTCAGCTTCGGGGGGCGCCTCGGTATCGAGCTGGCCGCCGCGCACCCCGCACGCGTGCGGCGTCTGGCGCTGCTGGACCCGGCGATCCAATTGGCGCCCGATGTCGCCATGCGCTTTGCCGACGATGCCCGGGGAGATCTCTCGTTCGCCGACCTCGACGAGGCGGTCGCCGCACGCCTGGCGACCCTCGCGCACACGCCGCGCGCCCTCGTCGAGGAGGACATGGCCGACGCGCTGGAGCGCGGTCCGGACGGGCGCCTGCGCTTCCGCGTCGCCCGCAGCGCCGTGGTGGCCGCATACGGCGAGATGGCGCGCACGGCGTCGCTGCCGACGACCTGCCCCACGCTCCTGATGAGGGCTGCGAACGGGATCGTCGACGACCGCCAGCAGGCCCTGCTCGAGTCCGTGCTCGACGACCTGCTGAGCGTCGTCCGGGTGCCGGGCAACCACCCCGTGATGTGGGACGCGCTCGACCAAACCGGCGCCGCCGTGGCCGCCTATCTGGGCACCTGAATGCGTCCACCACTCCCCCCCGCATCGCACCTGCAATCGAAAGTGCTCCAGGATCGGCTGGGTCGGCCGATAGTGGACTGATGTCGTCATTTCTCCCCACCGCACGTGAGACCGCGATCTCCGACGGGCTGAGCCGCGCGATTCGCGACGATACGCTCGATCTGCACATGCAGCCGATCCTCTGCCTCGCAACCGACACGACCAGTGGATGGGAGGCGCTGCTTCGCCACACCAATGCGCGACTCGGTCCTGTCGCTCCGGTCGAGTTCATCCCGATCGCCGAGCGCACCGGGGTGATCGTCGAGATCGGCATGTTCGTCATCGACGCCGCCTGTGCCTGGCGCGCCAAGCTCGATCACGAGCAGGGGGTGGCGGTCAACATCTCCGCCCGCCAGCTCAGAGACCGGCGTTTCGCGACGCGTGTGCTCGACATCCTGGACCGGCACGAGCTGACCGCGCAGAGCCTGTGCCTGGAGCTGACGGAGACGGTGGCGATCGACAACGTGGCGCGCGCGACAGCGACGCTGCAACGGCTGCGCGAGCACGGGGTGAACATCGCGCTGGACGACTTCGGCGCGGGGTTCGCCTCACTCGACGTGCTGCGCAGGCTCCCGGTCAACATCGTCAAGATCGACCGAAGCTATGTCGCCAAGGTGGGATCGGGCGGACGGGAGGACGACTTCCTGGGCGGCATGATCGGCCTGTCCGAGCGCATGGGCGCACGCGTGGTCGTCGAGGGCATCGAGCGCGAGTCCCAGCTCGAGGCGGTCCGCGCGCTGGGCGCGCACTGGGCCCAGGGGTATCTGTTGGGCCGGCCGCGCTCCGCTGCAACCGTGCTGCGCCGAATGCGCGCCGAGCGGATCCGCCTGACGGCCTGACCGCGGGCCATGGAACGCCTCAGGAGCGTCCGCTAGCCTGGGTCCGATGCATGTCGGTGTCCTGACCGGTGGCGGCGACTGCCCCGGCCTCAACGC
>JBKKDD010000055.1:0-14341 GCA_046708705.1 Miltoncostaeaceae bacterium
ACCCCGGCGCGCCGCCCGCAGGCAGGGCCTGGAGCTTCTCTGACTCCCTCGCCGCTCGGTCAGCGGGCGAGGAACGCCAGCACCGCCTGGTTGAACTCGTCCGCGTGGGAGTTCGTCGCGCCCGAACGCGTCGAGGCGAACGACGCGGGCGCCGCCGGAGCCATGAACGGCGCCATCTGCGCGACGCTCGCCGCCAACGTCTGGCAGGTCCACGTCGCCCCTGGGGTCACCGTGACGCGGGGAGCGGTGGTGGCGGTCCTCGAGGCGATGAAGATGGAGATCCCCGTCACCGCCGACGCCGACGGCGTCGTCGTCGCCGTTCACTGCCACCCCGGTGACGTCGTCCACCCGGGCCAGCCGCTCGTGCAGATCGAGGCCGCACCGGACGCGTGAACCCCAGGCCCGGGCAGAAGGCCGGTCACAGCTCCCGCTTGAGCGTGCGCCAGCCTCCTGCGCGGTTGTTGGCGATGATCTGGACGAACATGGTCTGCAGGGCGGGGGCATTCAGGGTTTCGCCCTGGCGGATCGCGACCGTGCGGGCCGTCGCGTTGTCGTGGCCGCCGGTGATGATTCCCTCAGGATCGGGGACGATGGCGCCGTCATAGAGGAAGACATTGACATGGCGTTTCGCGGCAAGCAGCGCGCAGATGTTTCCCTGCAGCACGAAGTACGGCTGGACTCGCCGCTTGATGGTCTCGACAACGTCCGGGTCGGCGGCGTGCACGAGCTCGCGGACCTGGCGGCAGATCCCCTGCTGCCAGTCGGAGAGGGCGTCGATGTACTCGTCGACGCGCGGATCAACCGTGCCGTCCATCCTCGATCGGATGTTGCCAGAGTCCTGGATGCCGGGTGCAGGTCGAGACTCGGCGGTAGGGTGATGCGCGTAGTCGCAACGCAGGCGTCTGACGAGGAGAGCGACGCCGACCCCGACGACCATCGAGGAGGCCCGACAGTGATTCGCAAGCTCGACTTCATCGGCGTTCCGTCGCAGGATGCGGAGCGCTCGCGGCAGTTCTACGTCGACACGCTCAGCCTACGGCCCGATCCCAACGGGCGCTTCGAGTTCTGGGTGGGCGAGACGTGTTTCGGGATCTGGGAGCCAGAGAAGATGGGCATGCCGTTCACGGCGCAGAAGAACGCCCACCTGGCGCTCCATGTCGACGACGTCGCCGAGGCGCGCGCGACGCTCGAGGCCAAGGGCGTCGTGTTCGCGGGGGAGACGTTCGACACGGGCGTCTGCCACATGGCGCTGTTCACCGATCCCGACGGCAACGACCTGATGCTCCACCGGCGGTACGCGCCGACCACCTGACGGCGCCGTGCCGGAGCGGTCATTCCACCTCGAGGTAGTCGGCGAAGAACTCGATGATCTCGGCCGGGGTGGGGCGTCGCGACCGCACGATGATCCGGTCGAACGCCAGCGAGATCCTTCTGAGTTCCTCCTCGTCGATCCACAGATCCAGACCTATGGGCGCGTTGGTGCTCATCGATTCCTTCCTTCTCGCGATGGGGCGGTACCGGAATGAGCGCGGTGGCGCCGCCCTGATACGTCAGCGCGCGAGATCGCGTTGCCGGAACCCGACGAACGCGATCCCGAGCGCCACCAGCGTGAACGTTGCGAGAACGGCGCAGTTGTCCCAGGGCACGTCGCCCGCCTGGATCGTCGGCCCCGGTGCGAAGTACCAGAACAGGGTCACGCGGGTCAGGAACCGCAGCGGCTCCCACAGTGCGAACAGGAAGTTGCCCACGTACATGCCGAGCGTGACGCCGATCGCCACGCCGAGCGCGCGGCCCCGTTCGCTGAGGAGCGCCGACACCATGAGCGCCAGCGCCCCGACGGCCATGAACAGCAGCCACGCCTGCATCGCGCCGAGCGCCATCCGGCCCGGCTCCAGAGGCAGGCCAGGTGGATCGAAGATGCGGTCAGCGGTCACAGTGCCCGTCGCGTACGCGAGCGCGAGCACCGCGGCGCCGGGGACGAGCACCGCCACGTGCGCAGCCAGGTAGCGGCTGCGGCTGAGCGACCTGGCCAGCGTCAGGTCCAGCGAGCCCGACTCGAGCTCACCCGCCACGGCGCGTCCCCCCAGCCCGATGATGAACAGGAACGCCGCGACCAGCAGGATGGGATGGGTCTGGCCGAGCACGGTCCACGCCGCCAGCGGGTCGAGCCCCGCAAGGCGAAACGCCAGCGACACGTTGCCGTCGAGCCCCGCCGTGCGCGTCTGGTCGTCAGCGGTGGAGAATAGCGCGACGAGCGCGAACCCCCAGACCGCGACCAGCACTGCGATCAACGGAAACCGCACGCGCAGCTCCCACAGGATGCGCCGCACGACGGGCGCGCTCACGCGGCGGGCTCGGACCGGTAGTAGGAGAGGAAGATCTCGTCCAGGCCGGGCTCGTCGATTCGTACGTCGGCCACGGGCAGGGCGGCCAGGGCGCGAAGCAGCGCCGTCGCGTCGCCGTGGTAGTCCATCACGACGTGGCCGCCCTGGCGGCTCACGAGCGTCGCCCCCGGGAACGCGACCGGCGCGTCGCCGTCGCTCAGCTGCAGCGTGACGCGCTTGGGCCGGCGTCCGCGGAGCTCGTCGACCAGCCCCTCGTCAACGATGTGCCCCGCGCGGATGATCGCCACCCGGTCGCACAGGGCCTCCACCTCGCTGAGCACGTGCGAGGAGAGCAGGACCGTGGCGCCCTCGTCACGACGCTCGCGCAGGAACGTGAAGAACCCGTCCTGCACCAGGGGATCGAGCCCCTCGGTGGGCTCGTCCAGAATCAGCAGGCGCGGGTCATGCTGCACCGCCTGCACGATCGCGAGCTTCTGCCGCATGCCGCGCGAGTACGTGCGCACCGGGCGCGCCAGGTCCGCATCGGCCAGTCGCAGGGCGTCGCATGCCGCCGCGCGTAGAGTCGGCGGACGTCCGTCCAGGCGGGTGAAGTAGTCGAGCGCCTGCTCGCCGCGCATGCGAAGCGGCAGACCAGGATCCGTCGGCAGGAACCCGATCTGGCCGCGGATACGACGCCCGTCCGCGCTCCAGGGGTCTGCGCCCAGCACCCGCATCTCGCCGCCGTCGGCGTGCAGCAGGCCCATCGCCACGCGGAGCGTCGTCGTCTTGCCGGCGCCGTTGGGACCCAGAAATCCGTACAGCGATGCCTCCGGCACGGTCAGGGTGACGCCGTCGAGCGCACGATGCGCCCCGTAGCGTTTCTGCACGTCGCGGGCGGCGAGGATCGGCACTGGTCACACGGTAGCCGCCGCGACTACATGGGGCCGCAGGGTGGCGAGTCATGCGTCAGGCACTGACGCGGCGGACCGTCATCAGCTCACCCGGTGCTGGTCAGGGCTCCCGCGCGATCGTCGGTCTTCCAGGACAGGGCGTAGGCGGGGTCGTCGTGCTCGCGGGCGAGCGGCGTCAGGCGCAGCGGGTGGAACGTGTCGCACATCACCGCGAGCTCCTCGGTGCGCCGGGCGCCCAGGGAGCGCTCCACCAGACCCGGCTGCGGGCCGTGCGGCAGACCGGACGGGTGCAGCGTGATCGAGCCGAGGCCGACGCCCTTGCGCGAGCCGAACTCGCCGGCCACGTAGTAGATCATCTCCTCCGACTGCAGGTTGGAGTGGTGGTAGGGGAGCGGGATCGCCAGGGGGTCCCAGTCCAGGTCACGCGGGCAGAACGAGCAGATCACGAAGTTCTGGCCCTGGAACGTCTGGTGGACCGGCGGGGGCTGATGGATGCGCCCCGTGATCGGCTCGAAGTCGGCGATGTTGAACGTGTACGGGTAGACGTACCCGTCCCAGCCGACTACGTCGAACGGGTGGGAGTCGAGGCCGAACCGCTGGTAGCCGCCGCGCACGCGCACGACCAGCTCGTGGTCGCCCGGCGCGTCGTGGGCCTCGAGCGCGACCGGGGGGTGGAAGTCGCGGTGCGAGAACGGTGCGCCCTCGTTGAGCTGCCCGTAGCGGTTTCGGTAGCGGTTGGGCGTCTCGATCTCGCCCGGGGTCGTGAAGCACAGCCAGGTCTGCGGACCGTCGTCCATCCGGATGCGATAGGTCGTGCCGCGTGGGATGACCACGTAGTCATGGCGGCGAAACGGCAGCGTGCCGAACACCGAGTCCAGCGTGCCCGAGCCCTCGTGGACGAACAGCACCTCGTCGCCCTCGCCGTTTCGGAAGAAGACTTCGGACTGCTCGGTGGGCTTGCACATCGCGATCTCGACGTCGGTGTTCCACATGAGCAGGCGCCGGCCGAACACGGGGTCGCCGCCGGCCGCGACCTGGGCAGTGTTGGTCAGCCGGTGGACGTGCGCGTCGGGCACCCATTCGTCGCGGACGATCGGCGTGAAGTCGAGCACCTCGCTGACGCGACAGGGGGATTCCAGGTGGTAGAGGATCGACTCGTTGCCGCTGAAGCCTTCGTAGCCCATGACCTCCTCGACCAGCAGACGACCGTCGCGCCGGAACTGGGTGTGGCGCTTCGGCGGAAGCTCACCCAGGCTGTGGTAGCGCATCGCGTGTCCTCCTAGAGGTTGCCGCGAAGGGCCTGCTCGCGCTCGATCGCCTCGAACAGGGCCTTGAAGTTACCGGCTCCGAAGCCGCGGGCGCCATGGCGCTCGATGATCTCGAAAAACACGGTGGGCCGGTCGCCGGTCGGCTTGGTGAAGATCTGCAGCAGATAGCCCTCGTCGTCGCGGTCGGCGAGGATGCCGAGCGTACGCAGCTCGTCGACCTGGTCGCTCACGGCGGCGACCCGCTCGGGCAGCTCGTCGTAGTAGGTGTCGGGCGTCCGCAGGAACGTGACACCGCGGTCCCGCAACTGGCGGACAGTGCCGACGATGTCGGCGGTCTCGAGCGCGACGTGCTGCACGCCGGGCCCCGCGTGGTAGTCCAGGTACTCGTCGATCTGGGACTTGCGAAGCCCCTCGGCGGGCTCGTTAATCGGGAACTTCACGCGCCCCTCACCGCCCGAGACGACCTTGCTCATCAGCGCCGAGTACTCGGTCGAGATGTCGTCGTCGGTGAAGTGCAGCATCTCCGTGAACCCCATGACCCGCTCGTAGAAGCCCACCCACTCGTCCATGGCGCCCAGCTCGACGTTGCCGACCATGTGGTCGATCGCGACGAACAGGCCCGCGTCGGTGCCGCCCTTGACGGGGCGGAACCCGGGCAGATGCGGCCCCGCATAGTCGGCGCGCTCGACGAACGTGTGGATGGTCTCGCCATAGGCGGCGATGCTCGCTAGGCGCACGACACCGTGCTCGTCGCGCTCCTCGCGCGGCTCGTGCACCGCGCGTGCGCCCTTGGCCACCGTGGTGCGAAACGCCTGCTCCGCGTCCGGGACCGTAAGCGCGATCACCTTGGCGCCATCGCCGTGGCGGGCGACGTGAAGCGCGATCTCGCCGTCGGGGCTGAGGCCTCCCGTCAGCACCAGGCGGACGCCGCCCTGCTGCATGACGTGCGAGACGCGGTCGCGCAAGCCCGTCTCCAGCCCCGCATAGGCGATCTCGCGGAAGCCGAATGCGTTGGCGTAGTAGAAGGCGGCCTGGTGGGCGTTGCCCACGTAGAGCTCCAGGTAGTCGACCCCCAGGAGCGGCATCTCGTCGACGGGGTGTTCGGGGGGTGCGAGTGCGGCGCGGCGCGTGGCCATGACGATTCCTCCAGGTTCCCGATGCGGTATCTACTATCATCGTCGGTATCACGGTCGGTTCAAGAACGATCTGTTGCGTATTCAGCGAGAAGAGGCCCGAAATCGACACCACAGACCAGAGAATCATTGCGTTGTTGCGCGAGGACGCCCGCCGCAGCTTCAAGGACGTCGGCGAGCGGGTCGGCCTGTCGGCGCCCGCGGTCAAACGTCGGGTGGACCGGCTGGAGCAAAGCGGCGTGATCCGCGGCTACGTGGCGGTCGTCGACGCTGCGGCGATGGGGTGGCCGACGCGGGGCATCGTCTCGTTGATGTGCGACGGGCGCACCTCGGCCGCCGAGATCAGGGCGGCCACCGCCCCGATCCCCGAGGTCGTCGCCGCGTACACCGTCGCCGGCCAGGCGAGCGCGATCCTGCACGTCCAGGCCGGCGACACCGCCCACATGGAGGACGCCCTTGAGCGCATCCGCCAGGCCCCGGGCGTCCGCGCGACCGAGACCCAGATCATCCTCTCGACCCTCTTCGAACGCCCGCTCTCGGATGAGGGATGAGGCAGGCGATCCGACCTTGCACGATGCTCGAGACTCGTGCTTTACTGTTTTGACTTCGCGTAAAGGATGGCGGCTTTGAGTGTGATCTCCAAGAAAAACCAGGTGACCATTCCCGTTGCCGCGCTGTCAGATTCCGGGCTCCGGCCCGGAGACGACGTGCGCGTCATCGTGGAGGCCCCAGGACGCCTTTTGCTCGTGCGAGTCAGCGAGCTCATCGAGGAATTCGCTGGGATCTTCGACGACACGGTTTATCCGCCCGGATACCTCGAGGACCTGCGCCGCGAATGGCCGTGATCGTCTTCGACGCCGACGTTCTCATCGGATTCTTGAACGGGAATGATCCACATCACGCGAAAGCGATTAAACGGATCGATGAGGCGCTTGCTTCGGGTGATCGGCGAGTGATCTCGGCGGTGACCTACGCTGAGATCATCGTCGGGCCGTCCACGGCCGGTGCTTCCCAGGTGAGGACGGTTGACGTCGTGCTCGAACGATTCGGGATCGATGTCGTTCCCGCGGATCGAGCGACGGCCAGGGCGGCGGCGGCAATTAGGGCCCGAACTCGGATTGGTCTTCCGGATGCGTTCGTCCTCGCGATCGCAGGTCGAGAGGGACGTGATGGAACAAACGTCCGGGTCGAGTCATTCGACGAGCGACTCGTCAAAGTCGCCGCCTCCGAAACCAGTTGAGCTCACGGCGGGTGTCGCCTCAGTCGGGCTCGTGCCAGTCGCGGAAGGTGAACGCGAACAGGGTCGGGCCATGGTCGCGCAGGTGGACCAGGCGGTCGCGGGCGTCGGGGACCGTCGGGAGCGTCCCCGCGGGGGCCAGGTAGGCCTCCGCCATACGCGCGAACCATTCGCGGCGACGGCGCATCACCGCGCCGTGGTCCGAGTCGTAGACGAACCGTGCAGCGCGTCGCGGCCCTTCCAGACGCTCATGTTGACGTTCGTCGTCGAGCAGCCTTACCGCGGTGGCATCGCCGTCCTCGGTCTGCAGGCGCCAGACGAAGCCTTGCGCGGCGTCGAGCGGCGCGACGAGCCGCCCGACGTTGAGCTGCGCGAGGTGGTGCGCGCTCATCCCGGTCGCACTGAGAGCACCGGCGGCAGGTGCTGGGCGAGCGTCGTCCACGTGGCGCCGGCGTCGAACGATCCGAACAGGTCGCCCGAGGTCGCGCCAAAAGCGAGACCGAGCGGACCGGCGCCGTCGCAGCAAAACGCCTGGCGAAGGACGACGAGCCATGCGTTGTCCGGGAGGCCTGCGGTGCGCTCGACCCAGGTCGCGCCGCGGTCGGCGGTCTCCCACACCGCCAGTCGGCCCTCGGGCGCCACACGGTCGAAATCCCCGGCGAGTGGGATCACATAGGCGCGATCGGGATCGCCGGGGTGGGCGACCATCGGGAAGCCGAAGTCGCTGACCAGGCCGGTTCCCGTGGCCACGTCGATCCAGCTCTGTCCGGCATCGTCGGACCGGTACACCCCGCCGTGAAACTGCAGGTAGAGCGTCGTGGGTTCGAGCGGCGCGCGGTGCATGTTGTGAATGCAGAGGGCGAGGGCGCCGTCGCGCGCCTCCTCGGGCAGGTAGCGGGCGAGCAGCCCGTCGGTTCCCCGGCGCCAGGATGCGCCGCCGTCGTCGGTCAGCCAGACCCCGGCCGCCGAGACGCCGACCGCGAGTCGCGCCGGATGCCCCGGCCACGTGCAGATCGAGTGCAGGCACAGCCCGCCGCCACCCGGCTGCCATTCCGGGCGGGTGGGGTGGTCCCACAGCCCGCGCACGAGCTCCCACGACTGTCCGCCGTCGTCGCTGCGAAACAGGGCCGCGGGCGCAACACCGGCGTAGAGCACGCCCTCGTCCTCGCCCTGGCACACGGTCCAGATCCGCTCGAGCGCGGCGCCGGCGTCCTCGGCGAAGCTCAGCCCCGCCGCGACCTCCCAGCCCGCGTCGGGGTCGTCGCTCCAGTACAGACGTGGCCCGAACTGTCCGTGGACGATCGACGCGAAGGTCCTCCCGGTGCGGTAATCGCGCATCGCGTAGGCGACCTCCTGCCCGGCGAAGTGCCGGCCGGCGGACCCGAGTCGATCGCCCCGAGCCCCGCGCATGATCACCAGGCCCTTGCGCGTTCCGACCAGCAGCTCCATATCGGTGCCACCGGAGATCGCCCCGATCACGGCCAGGCGATCGTCCTCGGCGATCGTGTCGTCGACCCCGACCCGCCGCCCGTTGACGAACAGCGCAACGTGCTGGCGCACCCGGCCGCGCTCATCGCGGGCCCAGCCGACAACCGAGGGATGCAGGCGCTCAAGCGACGTCAGCGCATCGCCGACGGTCCGACCGGCGACCTCGACCTCGCGTGCTCCGCCGGCCAGCTCGCGAAGCGGTGTGCGCAACTCGACGATGGCCATCGAGCGACGCTATCAAGTGCGGACGATCGCAAGCAGGACCCCGTCGCCGATGCTGAGGGCGACGGTCGACAGGCGCGGATCGGAAGCGGCGACCTGTGCTGCCTCCCGTACGGCGACGGCGCGCTCATCCGTGGTATCGGCCTCGGCTGCGCGTCCGCTCTGGAACAGGTTGTCGGCCACGATCACGCCGCCGGGACGCACCAGGCGCGCGCACTCACGCAGGTAGGCGGGGTAGCTGGGCTTGTCCGCGTCGATGTAGGCCACGTCGTAGCTCTCGTCGTCCAACCCCGCGAGGGTCTGCAGGGCGGGACCGCGATGCACCGTGACGCGGTCGGCCAGGCCGCTCCCCGCGATCTCCTGCTCGGCGATGCCGGCGGTCTCGGCGTCGATCTCGAGCGTGTCGAGGACCCCGCCGTGGCTGAGCGCCCCTGCCATCCACACGGCCGAGACGCCGACGAAGGTTCCGATCTCCAGCACGCGTCGTCCGCCGGTCATCGCGACGAGCGACGCGAGCAGCCGCCCAACGTCGGGGTGGGTCATCATTTCCGCGCGCGGATGCTCCGCGTGGCGCTCAAGGATCGCCGCGACCGCCTCGGGCGGCGCGTTCAGCTCGTCGAGCCACGCCCCGATCGAGTCGGTGATCTCCAAACGCCGTTGCGCCATGCGTCCCCCAGGTTCCGGTTCTCCAGAGGGCAAGTGAAGCATCCCGTGCACCCTCACATCGCGCCCGGCCCACGTTAACGTTTGGCAAAGCGTGCCTGACACGATTTGCCCGCGATCCCTTTGCACAAGAAGGATCCTAACGAGCGAAATCAACCTTCCAACAAATTTTGAAAACGATAAAATCTACTGTTCAGCGCACGGGGAGGTCAGGCAGCCAAAGCCGTCGGCTGCGATCGTCACGACATCTCCGGGCTCGATCCAGCGGTCGCCGTCGAGCGGGCCGAGCTCGAGGAGGCAGCCGCGATCGAGGGTGCCGGACCCCAAGACGTCGCCGGGCCGAAGGCGCGTGTCGCGGGCGGCGTGGGCGACGATCTCGTCCCAGGTGAACTGCATTGCGTCGGAGCGGCCGCGGCCGACCTCGACGCCGTTGACGGCGACGGTCGCCTCGATCGAGAGCACGCCGTCGCGGTAGGGCAGCTCATCCGGGGTCACAAGCCACGGGCCGAGGCTCGTGGCGAAGTCCTTGCCTTTGGCCGGGCCGAGCAGCACGGTCATCTCCTGGCGCTGGATGTCACGGGCGCTCCAGTCGTTCATCAGCGTGAAGCCCGCGATCCGGCCGTCGCCGCCGATCACCGCCGCGATCTCGAGCTCGAAGTCGAGCATCCGCGTGCCCGCCGGCGGATGCACTGGTGCGCCGGGCCCGATGATCGAGGCTGGGTTGGAGAAGTAGAACGCGGGCGCCTGGTACCAGTAGGGTGGGATCGGCTGCTCGCGGCGGCGCCATCCCGCGGCGACGTGCCCCTCGAACGCGTAGAAGTCGCGCACGCTGGGCGGTTCGGGCACCGGCGCCACCAGGGTGACGTCGTCCAGGCTCCACACGTCCCCCGTCGCCGTATGCCCTCGGCCGCTGAGCCACGCGATTATCGACGGCGCGTCGAGCTGCGCGACACCGCGATCGGTCAGCGCCCCGACGCGGGCCGTGCCCGCGGAATCCAGGAAGGTGACCAGGCGCATCAGCGCGCCGCCCTGATCGCGTCGAGCGCGGCGGGGTCCTCGAGCGTCGAGAGATCTCCCGGGTCCTCGTCCAGCACAGCGGCCCGGACCGCACGCCGGACGATCTTGGCGGACCGCGTGCGGGGCAGGGTTGTGACGAACAGCACCGCCCCGGGACGAAACGCCTTGCCCAGCTCGGCCTCGACCGCCGCGACGAGCTCGCCACGAAGCGCCTCATCCGGCTCGACCCCGGCCGCCGGCACCACGTAGCACCACGCGGTCTCGCCCTTGGTCTCGTGCGGGATGCCGACCGCGCACGCCTCGGTCACGCCGGGATGCCCCACCAGCGCCGACTCGTACTCGGCCGGGCCGACACGCTTGCCCGCGACGTTGAGCGTGTCGTCGGAGCGCCCGTGCAGGAACCAGTTGCCGTCGGCGGCCACGCTCGCCCAGTCGCCGTGCACCCACACGTCCGGCCAGCGCGACCAGTACGTCTCTCGGTAGCGCTCGGGATCGCCCCACACGCCGCGCGTCATTCCGGGCCACGGCGCCGTGCAGACGAGCTCGCCGACCTCCCCGTCGCGCACGGGACGTCCGTCGTCGCCCCAGACCTCGACCGCCATGCCGAGCGACGGGCGCCCGAGCGAGCACGGTGTGATCGGCACCGTGACGTCACACGACAGGAAGCAGGCGCCCACCTCGGTGCCGCCGCTGATGTTGATGATCGGGACACGGCCTCCGCCGACCTCATCCGACAACCACATGTACGGTTCCAGATTCCACGGCTCGCCGGTCGAGCCGAACGCGCGCAGCGACGACAGATCGGTGCCCGCATACGCGGCCGACCCGTGGTTGCGCAGGGCGCGCACGAGCGTGGGGGAGACACCCAGGAACGTCACGCCGTGGCGGGCGACGAACCGCGCGACCCGGTCCGGACCGGGAACGTCCGGCGCCGCGTCCAAGACGACCAGCGTGGCGCCGTTGGCGTGGGACGCGATCGTCGCCCACGGCCCCATGATCCACCCCATGTCGGTGATCCACGACAGGCGGTCCCCCGGGTGCAGGTCGGCCTGGAAGTGGCCCTCCTGGGCCAACTTGACGAGCAGCCCGGCGTGGACGTGGACCGCGCCCTTGGGCCGCCCCGTCGTGCCCGACGTGTAGGCGATCATCATCGGATGCTCGGCGGCAACCCACTCCGGCGCGATCGGGGCGGCGGCGATCGCGTCCCGCCACTCGACGTCACGACCCTCGTGCCAGGCGACCTCGGCGCCGAGGTGCCGGTGGACGACGATCGCCCTGCAGTCCGGTGCGGCGGCCACGGCCTGGTCGACGGTCTCCTTGATCGGCACGAGCGCCTGGCGCCGGCTGGTCGCGTCGGCCGTGATCAGCGCAACCGCGCCCGAGTCGACGAGGCGGGCTGCGATCGCGGTGGCCGAGAACCCCGAGAAGATCGGCACGGCAACGGCGCCTCCCCAGACGATCGCGTGGAACGCCGTGATCGCCGCGGTCGACATCGGCATGACCAGGGCCACGCGGTCTCCGGGCACGACACCCAGCCCGCGCAGACCACCGGCCAATCTGGCCACGTCGTCGGCCAATTGACCGAACGTGCGCGAACTGACCGTCCCGTCCTCGCGCTCGGCGATGACGGCTGGGCGATCGCTCGCCCCGGTCCCGGCGTGGCGACCGACGCATGACCAGGCCATGTTGAGGGTCGCGCCGTCGAACCAGGTCGCCCACGCCGGGCCGGCTGAGGCGTCGACCACCCGGTGATGTGGCGTGCGAAATCCCAGGTCCAGCCATGCGACCACGGCATCCCAGAACCACTCGGGGTCATCGACGGAGCGGCGCAGCAACTCGGCATGGTCGGCGAGCCCGTGCGCGTGGGCGAAGCGCGTCGTGTTGGCGTGCGCGACGACGTCGGCCGACGGCACCCAGATCGGGTCGGTCACGGCGCCGCCGCCTCGAGGATCGGTCGGTGGACTTCATCCAGCATCAGCATGGTCTGGGTGGTGCGGATCTCGGGCATGTCGTGGAGCTTCAACAGCACCAGATCGCGCAGCGCCGCCATGTCCGGCGCGCGGACGATCAGCATGAAGTCGTGGCCGCCGCTGGTCAGCGCGACGTACTCGACGCCCGGCAGCGCCAGCAGCCGCTTGCGCACGGCCCGCCAGCTCGCCTGCTCGACGTCGCCCAGCACCACCGCACCGATCGTCAGCCCGACCTTGGCCGGATCGACATCGGCCCGCACCGAGCGGATCACCCCGTCGTCACGCAGGTGTTTCAGGCGGCTGTAGGCCGTGGCGCGTGAGACCGACACCCGGATGGCCAGGTCGCTGACCGACAGCCGTCCGTCGCGCTGCATCTCGGCCAGGATCGCGTGATCGATGTCGTCGAGCTGCATGTCGAATCGCCGTCCGGTCGCGGGTGAATGGCGCACCCGTGAGACAGTTTGTTCGTCATTTCGGGTTCTGTCAACCAATACGTCTGATCTTGAAAGATTTACTTGACCAAATTCGCGATCGGGACGATTATTGAAGAGACGCAATCGATTCGAGAACGAGCCATGGCCACCGGTACCCCCGTCGCGCAATCCTTTTCGCTTCCGTCGGATCACCCCGGCGTCTCGGACGCGGCCTATCGCGCCCGCCGGGCGCAGATCGCACAGGTGGGGGCCAGTTACGTCTCCGGCGATCCCGTTCCCGACGTCGGCTACACCCGCGCCGAGGACGACCTGTGGGCGCTCGTCACCACCGAGCTCGAGCGCAAGCACGCGCGATACGCCTGCCGCGCGGCGCGTGAGGGCGTCGCCGCGCTGGAGCTGCGGCGCGACGGCGTGCCGCAACTACGCGAGGTGTCGGCCCGGCTCGGCGAGCTGACGGGATTTCGCGTGGAGCCGGTGGCGGGTCTGGTCCCGACCCGGCGGTTCTATGGCGCGCTCGCCGACCGCTGCTTCTTGTCGACGCAGTACATCCGCCACACGTCCGTGCCCTTCTACACGCCGGAGCCGGACATGGTGCACGAGGTCATCGGGCATTGCGGGATGCTCGCCCACCCCGGCCTTGCCGAGCTCTCGCGCCTGGCGGGGGCCGCATCGCTGCGTGCGACCAGCGACGAGGCGCTCGCGTTCTTCAGCCGCGTGTTCTGGTTCACCCTGGAGTTCGGGCTCGCGTTCGAGGACGGCGAGCTGCGCTGCTACGGAGCCGGCCTGCTTTCGTCGTTCGGCGAGATCGAGATGTTCCGCGACGCCGAGATCCGCCCCTTCGATATCGTCGCGATGGGGTCGACCGACTACGACATCACGCAGTATCAGCCGGTCCTCTTCGCCGGGCGGAGCATGGACCACGTCGTCGACACGCTCTCCGAGTGGTTCCGAGTCTTCGACGACGCCTGGTTTGACGAGCACGTCGGGCGGTAGGCAGACGCGTGGTCATCGCCGCGCTCTCGGCCGCGGACATCCACCACCAGGCCGCATCAGCCGCGATCATGGAGGCGTCTGACGACGAGCTGGTGCTCGCCGCCACGACGCGAGCCGAGATCTTGATCGGGCCTTCACGCGTCGGCGGCACGGCCCTCCACGCGGGACGCGACTTCGTCGATGGGTGCGTGACGATCCCGATCACAGCGTCCATCGCCGACGACGCCGCCGGTCTGTGCGCCCGGCACCGCGCGCTCAGCCTGCACGACGCGATCGCCCTCGTCGTCGCCGAGGTCATCGACGCCGATGTCGTGTGGACGTTCGACGCGCGCTGGGCCGGCGTCACCAGGCGGGTCCGGATCCTGTAGACCGAGCGGGGAGGGCGGGCCCTCCCACGGGCCCCCTACGCTGGCGCGATGGGGCACGTGGAGCGAGCGGCGGCTGTCGCGTCGCGGGGAATGGCGGCAACGAGCCATCCGCTGGCGACGGAGGCGGCGGTCGGGATCCTTCGCGCCGGAGGGAATGCCTGTGATGCGGCGGTCGCGGCGGCAGCGGTACTGTGCGTCTGCGAGCCGATGTCGACGGGAATCGGCGGCGATGCGTTTGCGCTGGTGTGGCGCGACGGTGAGCTGACCGGGCTCAATGCGAGCGGACGGGCCCCACGCGGCGCCGATCCCGACA